>CAIWXV010000102.1 GCA_903916765.1 uncultured Dehalococcoidia bacterium
GCTCTCTCTAGTACGAGAGGATCGAGAGGGACAGACCTCTGGTGTCCCAGTTGTTCCGCCAGGAGCATTGCTGGATAGCTATGTCTGGTCGTGATAAGTGCTGAAAGCATCTAAGTACGAAGCATGCCCCGAGATAATATCTCCCATCCTGACTTCGGTCAGGAGTAAGACCGCAAATAGACTATTTGTTTGATAGGCGGCGTGTGTAAGCACAGTAATGTGTTCAGCTTAGCCGTACTAATGGTCGAGGGCTTGACCTGTTTCAAACTTGATATTAGCTCTGTTCGTTAGACTGATCCGAAAGTTCAGTCTAATAGTATCTAATTGATCTATAATTAGTACTTTTTTCCTTTGCTTTCAGGTTGTATTTGTGTTAGTATAATATCTCTAATAGAGTTCCTTTTGTGCTCCATGAGCATAACAGTCGATTAGGGCAGCTTGCAACGATAGTTACCTTGTCTTATGATAGAGATAGGTAAGAGGAATGCTCTTGGAATGTTTGAACAAGTGAATAGGCTTCCTGGTGGTTTGGGCGAAGTGGTACCACCCGTTCCCATCCCGAACACGGCAGTGAAACGCTTCAGCGCAGACGATACTGAGGGGGCAACCTCTTGTGGAAAATATGCCACTGCCAGGAAGCTTATATGTTCTCTTATCTTTACCTTCGATACCTGGTTTGTTGAGCAAAGGTAATTCCGGAGAAGAAGAAATGGCGAGCCGATTTGAAAAATTTTCAGAACGCGCCCGTAGAGTGCTTACTCTAGCTCAAGAAGAAGCACAGCATCTCAATCATAGTTATATCGGGACAGAGCATATTCTCCTCGGTTTATTGCGGGAGGAAGATGGCGTCGCTGCCAAAGTTCTTACCAGTCTGGGTGTTAATCTCGGCAAGGTACGCTCCGGCGTGGAATTTATCATCGGACGTGGCGATAAACCTAGTCCCGGCGAAATCGGATTAACTCCCAGAGCCAAACGCGTCATTGAATTAGCCATTGATGAAGCCCGTCACCTCGGGCATAATTATATTGGCACCGAACATCTTCTGCTGGGACTATTGCATGAAGGTGGCGGTGTTGCAGCAGGGGTACTGGATAGTTTCGGTATCACCCTTGAGCAGGTGCGTAACGAGACGGTTAAACTCCTCAGCCAGAGTGTTACTAAGACACGCCCAACGCGCACAGCTAGCAAAACTCCGACTCTGGACCAGTTCGGTCTGGATTTAACTGCTATGGCACGTGCTAAAAAGCTGGATCCTGTTATCGGCCGTGAGAAAGAAATTCAGCGTGTCATTCAGATTCTTAGCCGCCGTACTAAAAATAACCCCGCCCTACTCGGAGAACCCGGCGTGGGTAAAACTGCCATCGTCGAGAAATTAGCCCAATGTATTGCCAATGGTGATGTCCCTGATACTCTCGAAGACAAACGTCTGGTAACATTGGATATGGCAGGCGTAATTGCCGGAACGAAGTATCGCGGTGAATTTGAAGAGCGTTTCAAGAAAATTATCGATGAAATCAAAACCGCCGGTAATTGTATTCTCTTCGTCGATGAATTTCATACGATTGTCGGTGCCGGTGCCGCCGAAGGTGCGGTAGATGCCGCCAGTATCCTGAAACCGGCATTATCCCGGGGACAGATACAAATCATCGGTGCTACCACACTTGACGATTATCGTAAGCATGTCGAACGTGACCCTGCTCTTGTACGCCGTTTCCAGCCTATTGTCGTGGAAGAACCGACTGTCGAACAGACTCTAGAGATTTTGAAGGGTATCAGGCAGCGTTACGAAGAACATCACAAATTGAAGATAAGCGACGAAGCCCTGCAAAGTGCCGCCACCTTCGCCGCACGCTATATTCCCGACCGCTTCCTGCCGGATAAAGCCATCGATTTGGTCGATGAAGCTTCATCCAGAGTGCGGTTACAGCGTGGGAGTTCCTCTACTACACTGAAGGAAGCCAAGCGTCTGGCAGAGGTCGTTCGTAAAGAAAAAGAGGATGCATTAGCATCACAACAATATGACTTCGCCGCCGAAAAGCGTCAACAGGAAATCCAGATAGAGGGAAAGATTAAACTTCTGGAGAAAGAGCGGCAGGAAAAGCAGGCGCAGGCAATGCCGGAAGTCGTTGCCGAAGATATCGCTACGGTGGTCGGTATGTGGACAGGCATTCCCGTAACACAACTGGCCGGTGACGAAACCAGCCGGCTACTGCACATGGAAGACGCTTTACACAAGCGTATCATCGGGCAGGATGAAGCCATCGATACTATCTCAAAAGCGGTTAGAAGAGCCCGCGCCGGATTGAAAGACCCTAGGCACCCCATCGGCAATTTCATCTTCCTTGGTCCGACAGGTGTGGGTAAAACTGAACTTGCCCGTGCTCTTTCAGCCTTTATGTTCGGTAGTGAAGATGCTCTCATCCGACTCGATATGTCGGAATTTATGGAAAAGCACAATGTTTCACGTTTGGTTGGTGCCCCGCCTGGTTATGTTGGATATGATGAAGGCGGACAACTTACCGAGGCAGTAAGACGGAAACCATATTGTTGTATTTTATTGGACGAAATTGAAAAGGCGCATGAGGATGTCTTCAATATTCTGCTCCAGATTTTTGATGACGGACATCTGACCGATGCTAAGGGGCGGCGCGTCGATTTCCGTAACAGTATCATTATTATGACGAGTAACATCGGGGCAGACTTAATCAGGAAAGGCTCTGCGATCGGGTTTATTTCCCGTACCGATGAATCCAAAGTCCGTGAAGTAGAATACGATAAAATGAAAGAGAAATTACTCGGCGAAGTCAAGAAGAAATTCCGTCCCGAGTTTCTCAATCGTATCGACGGCATCGTGGTCTTCCATGCTCTCAATAAGCAGCACATCCGTAGTATCGTTGACTTGATGCTCACAGCAGTCGGCCAGCAGTTGGCAGAAAAGGGTGTAAAGATGGAAGTCACGGAAACCGCCAAAGATTTACTTGGCGAAAAGGGTTACGACGAAGTTTTTGGTGCTCGCCCGCTACGCCGTGCAATTCAGGATTTAGTAGTGGATAAACTCTCGGAAGCTATTCTGAGGGGAGAGTTCAGCTCCGGCGATACTGCCATAGTCGATGTCCAGGATGGGCAAATAGTCCTTCATCCGGCAAAGGCGGTAGCAATGGCCGTAAGTGATAAGTAGGTATTATTTTAAAGAGAACTTGATTATAGAAAGGGCGAAATACCTGGCAGCGGCAACGCCCTTTTCTTTTTAACGAACGCTGGCAAAAAGGAGCCTGAATTGGCACAGGAAATTGTGGAAGCACCGATTACAGGTACGATTATCAGTATTGAAGTTAAAGTTGGCGATAAAATCGAAGAGGGGGATATTCTCCTCTACCTCGAATCAATGAAGATGGAGAATCCCATTATGTCACCCACGGCTGGGAAGGTTGCTGAAATCAAAGTTGCTCCTAAGCAGGTAGTAGAAAGTGGCAAACCATTGGTAATAATTGATATCTAAATAAAATACCGGCGAATCACATGTTTTTGAGGAGCGGATGAAAGTCCACTCCTTTGTTTTTCTATACCGACGAAAGTCGGGATACAGCAGACATTTGTCAGGATAGGAGATCCCGGAGAGGAAGGGTGAAACCCTTCCTCTCGTATACTTCCTCGCCCTATTAGTGCGAGGTCAGGATTGAGTAGTTGCTCAGTCAAAAGTTTGGGATTCATAATTGGACTTTCAATTTAATACAAGTAGTACCAATGACAGTGTCCTCTTGCTTAATTCCCCAAAATCCAGTAAAGTCAAACCATGGGAAAATCCAGAACGGTTTACATCTGCCAGCAGTGTGGTAAGGAAAGCCTGAAATGGTTGGGGCGCTGTCCCAATTGTCAGGAGTGGAATAGCTTTCTCGAACAGGTGGTTGTGGATAAGGTAAGCCACTCCCATGCAACTATGAGTAATAGCCGACCGGCGGAACTATCTCAGGTGACAATCGAAACCACGGAGCGATTTCCTATTCCGATTGATGAATTTAATCGCGTGCTGGGTGGTGGAATTGTCCCCGGTTCGCTCGTATTAATCGGCGGTGAACCCGGTATCGGCAAATCGACCTTGTTATTGCAAGCCTCTGCTCTCTTGGCAAAATTGCACGGTAAAGTTGTCTACGTTTCCGGTGAGGAAACTCCGAATCAAATCAAAATCAGAGCAAAGCGACTCGGCATCGAGGGGGATGGGCTGTATCTGCTCGCCGAGACGGATATCGATGCCATTCTGAGTCATGCCGAGGAATTACAACCCTCTTTGCTGGTCATCGATTCCATCCAGACGGCTCATGTGCCAGAAGACGATGGTATTCCGGGCAGTATTACTCAGGTGCGGCAGTCGGCACAGCGATTAATGAGTTGGGCAAAATCCAGTGGTGTGCCGGTTTTCATTACCGGACATGTTACTAAAGATGGTGCTATTGCCGGACCACGCGTGCTGGAGCATATTGTCGATGTTGTTTTGTATCTGGAAGGCGAACAGTTCAGCGCTTACCGCCTGCTCCGTTGTGTTAAAAATCGTTTCGGTAGCACCAATGAAATCGGTGTTTTTGAGATGAAAGGGAAGGGTTTGATCGAAGTTGAGAACCCGTCGCTGGCATTTCTTTCGCAGAGGCAAGACGAAGCGGTCGGTTCGGTGGTAGTGCCGGTGATTGAGGGTAGCCGACCTCTACTAGTGGAGATTCAGGCATTGACCAATGCTACCAGCTTCGGTATGCCGCGACGCACTGCCAACGGTGTCGATTTCAATCGATTGTTAATGATTACGGCAGTGCTGACACGCAGGTTAGGTTTGAAATTAGGTAATCAGGATATTATGGTCAATGTCACCGGCGGTCTGAAAATCGACGAACCGGCGGCTGATTTAGGGATTGCCTTGGCGATTGCCTCCAGTTTCCGTGATATCAGTGCCGACCGCGGACTGACAGCAGTGGGTGAAATCGGCTTGAGCGGTGAGCTTCGTTCCGTGCCTCAGCTGGAACGTCGTGTGGCAGAAGCTGCACGGTTGGGCTTCAAACGCATTCTAACGCCAAAAGCGGGCGGTATAATCACCCCGTCGAAAGATATAGTGGTTCTGGCTTTCGGCAGTCTTCGAGAGGCAGTGGAGAGGGGGTTGCAACCTTAAAGGCGGGTGGGGTGGCAGAGTATGAAATTAAAAATCGTAATCGGAATAGGTGCTCTTATTGTTGGATTAGTCGGCGGGTATGGCATCGGTTATTTTCAATATACCCCTAAAATCAATGACCTGACGGCACAGGTTGTCGGACTCACTGAGGATGTTACGGAACTTACAACGCAGGTAACAAACCTCACCGATGAGAATTCGTAATTAAACGATACAATTACAAATCAAACCAACCAAATCTCGAATCTGGAATTGGAAAAGGCGGACTTGCAGTCGGACCTTGTTGCGGCTCAGGAAAGTATTGTCTCTTACAAATCACAGGTAGCCAGTTTAACGCAACAGTAGTTCAGGTGCTTATCAACCCGGTAGGGATGGAGGAGAGAGGGATTGGGGTAAAAATCACCCCTGGGTTATTTTATCCCGTGACTAGCGATTGCCCAACTCTTAATCCCGCCCCTTTCTCTGTATTCCGCTTCTACGGTCATTGAAAGTGGTTTTACCAGCTTCACAAGGTCTTTCAGAATGCGGTTGACGGCATGCTCCTGAATGATACCGACGTTGCGGTAAGAGGTCAAGTAGTATTTCAGCGATTTCAATTCTATTAAGGACTCTTTAGGGATATAGCGAACGGTCAGCTTGCCGAAATCCGGTAAGCCTGTCCATGGGCAGACACAGGTAAATTCTTCAGTTTCATAGACTACTTCAGTCGCCGTACCGGCATAATCGAAGGAAATTTTCTCCAATACGGCAACATCGATGGATGATTCCTTCTGGATGTCAAATCTTTTTTCAGTATATTTATCCTTTTTCATAGCAACATCATAACGGAAATAGAGACTCAAGACAACTGTCGTCCTGAACCCCGATGGAATCGGGGTGAATGGATATCGGAGGGGTGTGGGACTCTGGATTCCGTATCAAGTACGGAATGGTAATACAATCACAAATATCCCAAATTGGAACACGGCAATTTTTAGACTTGTTTCTCGATATAGTGTTCCCTCAGGGTATTCAACGCAGCGAAGAATTCCTTCTGCATAACGCACACCGTATACATACCCTTCGGAGTTACCTCAATCTGCTCGTTATCCTTGTTGGACTTGACCAGTCCGAAAGTCTTGAAGAATTTTAGCTCCCACCATAATTTGTGATTGGCATCCTCATTAAAGCGCTGGCGGAATTTCTGTGGGTCGAGAGACATACCAAAGAGCTTGGTCAGCATGTAATATCTCAGGTGCTCACGCTCCGAGAGGTGACGCCAGCTGACAATCGGTAATTTACCTGCTGATATTAGCTCATCATACTTTTCCAGTGAAAAAGTATTGACGTAAAAATCGCCGTTCAGAAATCCCACAGAACCCGCCCCCACACCGACATAATCGTCATAATCAATGATATATTCGTCGATGAGACGGCTACCGCGAGAGAAGCACCAGGCGGTAGAGGCTTTATAACCACCTCTGTAAAGTTCTCGTAAAATAACTTCATAAAAATCTTTCTCGCGGGAGGTCTCCACTTCGCCGAATCGCCTTTCCAAACGGCTTTTCTTATGTGGCGAGGGCATCAATGGATAAAAGGTTGCCTGGTCTATCCCCAGCTCTTGGAAGGTAGCGACGTCTTTTTCGAATTGTGCAACCGTTTGCATCGGGAAATTGAAGATGAAATCGGCGTTAACGGTATCGAATTGACCCTGTGCCATTTTTAGCTTTTCTTTGGCTTCCTCACCGCTACCGACTAATCTGCCCATTGCCTTCAAAAGGTCATTATCAAAACTCTGTACTCCGATGGATAGGCGGTTGACTCCGGCTTTTTTCAAGGCGGCAATCACCTCCGGAGTGATTTCACGGTGTGTGGTTTCCATCGAGATTTGTCTGACATTAAAATTCTTCTTCAGGAAATCGATAAATCCCAGTAATTCGTCCATTAGGACAGTCGGTGTGCCACCGCCGAAATAGAAATCGGAGAAGCGAAAGCCCCGCTGAATATAAAACTCCACTTCTTTTCTCAGGTTGATAAAATAGTGTCGCGCTTTAGCTTCATCCAGAAGATAGCGATTAAAACAGCAGAAAGGGCATAGTGTCCGGCAAAACGGAATATGAATATACAGGGATGCCCAGTCGTCACGTCCAACTTTAGCCTGCGGTACTGCCGGTTCGGAGAATTGGGGATTGAGTTGCAGAAATTTTCTGCCTTCCCGGCGTGTTACCCAACAGGCAAAACGAGCGGCACTTGTGGAGAATGTGTTATCAGTCATATTTCAGTTCTTTTGAGTCATTGCAAGGTTACGAAGTACCCGAAGCAATCTCAGGGAGGTGGGGGTGTTCTCCTCACCCCGATATCCTTCACTCACGTTCAGGATGACATTCTACTATCTATTTCTTCCACTTCCAGATTGCCCCTTGCGGAGTATCCTCAAGCACTATGCCCATTTCAAATAGCTTATTACGGATTTCATCGGCAATTTTAAATTGTCTATTTTGACGTATTTCTTTCCTAATGTTTACCAAGGATTCAGTGCTTGCGGTTGATGATTTAGCATAATTTTCTAAATTCTCGACGATGTCACTGTAATTCTTGTTATTTAAATGAGCGATAATAGCGTTTAGCGAAGCTGTATTACTTATAGTTGCATTTTTAAATTGAATAATAGTGACGGATTCATTATCTTTTAACACCGAGTCGAATGATTTTAACAAATCATTTCGTATAAAACTATTTGTTTGCAATTGTGGTAACACAGATTCAATTCTCTTCGCCATTTCTACGTACTTTTTTTCCGAAACTAGGTGTTTAGCTTCTTCAAGTAGCTCTTGCTCAGAAGAATTCCCATCTTCTTTGAGTGTTAACCCCAGCACTCCTGCTAGTTCCTGAAGTGTCTGTCTTGCATCACTAGCATTAGCTCCCTTCTCGGCAGCTTTATTGATTTCTTTTGCCAGGTCGAAAAGTACGGCGATTGCCTGTGGAGTATTAAAATCATCGTCCATTACTTCGGTGAATTTCTGACGGAAGGGTTGTGCATCGAGTTTTCCATTAGTTTTTCCTTGAGCAGTTCCATTTTTTAGTGCCTGAGTCAATCTCTCCGCACCGCGCTCCGCCGCTTCGATTGCCTCTTCGGACAGAGTCAGCGGATTACGATAGTGCGAGCCCAGTATAAAGAGACGGAAGCCGTCAGCACTGTGTTTTTCGAATACCTGTTTAATGCTGATGAAAGTGCCCGATGACTTACTCATCTTTGCCTCGCCGAGTTGAAAAAGTCCATTATGCATCCAGAAGCGGGCAAAAGGTTTTTTACCGGTAAAACATTCGGATTGAGCGATTTCGTTTTCATGGTGTGGGAAAATCAAGTCCTGTCCGCCACCATGAATATCGATGGTTTCCCCGAGGTATTTCAATGACATCGCACTACACTCGATATGCCAGCCGGGTCTGCCTTTTCCCCAGGGACTATCCCATGCAGGCTCACCGGGTTTTGCCGCTTTCCACAGGGCAAAGTCCATCGGGTCCTCTTTTTCTTCAACTGGTTCGATACGTGCGCCTGCCATCATCGAATCTAATGTACGCTTCGATAGTTTGCCATAGTCGGGCATGCTACGAACACGGAAATAAACGCTCCCTTTGGCAGGGTAAGCATGTTCCTTCTTTACTAATCCTTGGATAACCTCGAGCATTTTCGGGATTTCCTCAGTGGCGTACGGCACGATGTCCGGTCGGAGTACATTCAAAACTACCATATCTTCGAAGTAGCGGTTGGTGTATTTCTCTGCCAGTTCGCGAGGAGTGATACCCAGTTTATTTGCGCGGTCGATGATTTTATCTTCGATGTCGGTGATATTCTGCACATATTTGACTTTGTAACCGCGGAAGATGAGGTAACGTCTTACCGTATCGAAAACGACAGCGTTCATGGCATGTCCCAAATGCGATTCATCGTAAGGTGTCACACCGCAGACATATATCTTTACCTCATCACTGAAGGGCTTAAACTCTTCTTTTTGGGCGGAAAGGGTGTTGTAGATTTTCATGCATTGGATCCTTTAATTCACCTTTTGAACTGAGGCGATGGCGAGTGTGGCGATTGCCTCTTCATTACCGAGAGCACCTACCTGATTCGCAGTACTCGCCTTGACACTCACCTGACCGATTGGGATTCCGAGGGTTTGATGTAATTGCTCCCGCATCCGGTCGATGTATTCCCTCAATTTAGGCTTTTCTGCAATAACCGTAGCGTCGATATTATTTATCTGCCAACCATTTGCGGTCAGTTTGTTTTTTATTTCACTCAATAGCTTCAAACTACTAATGTTCTTGTATTCCGGTTTGCCGGTTGGGAAGTGCATTCCGATATCTCCCATTGCCGTAGCGCCGAGTAGCGCATCGATGATGGCGTGGGTCAGGGCGTCGGCATCGCTCCAGCCGTCCAGCCCGCGCTCGAATGGTATCTCAACGCCGCCAAGCACTAATTTACGCCCCTTGGCAAGCGGGTGAATGTCGAACCCAATACCAAACTGCATCTATGCCTTTTGCCTCTTCAAGAGCGTCTCAGCTATTGCCATATCGGCAGGCGTGGTTATCTTAATATTATCATAAGCACCTGTATAGAGCTTAACTTTCCCGCCGATCAGTTCTATTAACTGAGCATCATCCGTAACGTCTTCATTTTCTTCCTGATAAGCTTTCATTAATAGGTCGTATTGAAAGAACTGTGGGGTCTGTACCATCCACAGGCTTTCTCGGGGGAGTGTCCATAGAGTGATCATTTCTTTGTGAGCCAGTTTAATGGTATCCGTAGCGGGAATAGCAGCGATGGCGGCGCCGGTTTCTTTAACCGCTTTCAATCCTCTTTCGATTAAATCTTCGGTTACCAGAGGGCGGGCGCCATCGTGAATTACTACGTAGTCGCAAACGCCGAGTTGTTTTAACCCCTTCAGTACTGAATCCTGGCGGCGTCTCCCGCCGATGCAGACGGCTACTTCTTTTTCCCAATTCTGAGCGACGATTAGTTCTTTCCCTTCATCGTAATTTCGTCCGTTAAGCACTACAACGATACGGTCGATAGACGGACATTCCACAAAAGGTTGTAGGACTCGCAAAAGAACAGGTTGACCCGCCAGAGGGGCAAAGATTTTATCGACATTCCCCATTCTCTGACTTCTGCCGGCCCCGACAATAACTGCCCCGACTTCTTGTTCTACATCTGTCATTTGGATACTCCGGATTGACTGCCTTGAGTTTAGCATATTTGGACGTGATTGAAAAATCTATCCGATATGGGATAGACCTTCTACTTCACCACCGTATGAATCGCCGTCGCCCCGAAAAGAAACCTCTTCGCAGAGAATTTACTGAACCCCGTTTTTATCAATAAATCGCCCAGTTCTTCTACATCATAAAATCTCCGCGTGGATTCTGATAGATAAGTATAAGCAGGCTTATTCCCTGAGAGTAGAGAACCTGTCCAGCGGACGATTGTGCGTAAATAAAGATGGTCCAGTTTGCGAATTAATGGATTCGGTGGTTGACTGGATTCCACGATAACGAACCGGCCACCCGGTTTAAGCACTCGTAATATCTCTGCGAGATAGCGTTGTGTTAACGGATTTTTATAGGTCAGATTGCGAAAAGCAAACGAAATACCGATGCAATCGAAATCTCCATCGGGGAAGGGTAAATCATTTACGTCACCTTGTATAAAGGTGAGTCGCTCTTTAAGTTGGAGATGACGAGCCTTTTCTTTGGCTTTCTCCAGCATGGGCTGACTATAATCCAGTCCTATAACTGTTGTGTCATGAGCAGCAAGATTTGCCAATTTGATTGTCAGGTCGCCGGTACCGCAACACAGGTCTAAAATCTTCAGCGGATGTGTTTTAAGACAGGTTCGAGCGGCTTCGAGACGCCACTTTCTATCCAATCCCCATGTGAAAATGCAATTAATAAGGTCGTACGTACCGGGGACGGCAGTAAAGATATCGTAAAGCGGTTTTTTCTCAGTAACCAAAAGCCGGTACCTGCCTAAAATACTCCTCCGAGTATGAACCCTATGCCAATCAGCAATTGTGTCAGCAGAACTACAAAAACGTTTTTTGCTTGTGCTGGCACGAATTTGCTGATATCGTCGTATTTAAACGCACCTTCAATTGCGCTGAATGCTAGAGGGAATGTCAGCAATCCGAGCAGGGTGAAAACAGGCATATCCCCGCTGAGTACTGTGGCAATAATCCACAGGTAAACGACTGCCATCATTACCGAGTAGAAAATAGCGGTTTTTTTCTTGCCGATGGTCATAGGTAAAGTATGGCGGTTAGCTGTGCGGTCGGCTTCGACATCCGGAAACTCGTTTAATAATAACAAATTATGTACCAGAATTCCCGAAGGAATTGAGGCAATCAAAGCTGAAATCGTATATTCGCTAGTGTGAATGAAATAAGCCCCTAGAATTGGCAAAATTCCCAGACCCAATCCTGCCGCCGACTCCGGATATCCCATCTTGAGAATAAAAGGTGTGTAGAGCATGATGCAACCGATTGCAACTACCAATAACGGCAGGAGAAGCCAGCCTGTGACAACTGTAAAGAATACACCGATAGGTATGATGATTATTAAATTTATAATTCCAAGCCATAAAGCCTGTTTGGGAGTGACCATCCCGGAAGGAAGCGCTCCGCTACCACCGCTGAAAGGCGTTTTCTGCGTTTTTAAGTCTATTTTACTCCGATAATCGAAGTATTCATTCCAGACATTGACACTGATATGAGCGACAATCAATCCGAACCCAGCCAGAAATGCATAACCCAGATTGAAATTGCCTCCGAATTCACGCGATTCGTACCAGGCAATACTGGCACCTAAAAATCCCAGTATTAATGCCAGAAGCAAAAAAGGTGCTCTGACTATCATCATAAAGCCTTTAAACTTCATCATTTATCTCCTGCTTGACCGAATAACGAATGTCAGGTTTTTAATCACAGCAATATCGTCATCGGCCGGGTCAAAAGCGGTAGTCGAGATATTACATGCTATAAATTGGGGACTAGCATGTTCACTATGGAAAGAACAACGAAAATGACTACCAGGATAATAGTTCCCAGAAATAGCCATCTTTCTACGCCGCGTCTGGTTCGGAAGACTGACTCCGCTTGTCCGAAGATGCCTCCGATACCGCCGCCTTTAACCTGAAGCAATATTGCCAGTATCAAAATTACGGACACTACAATCTGCACGATATTCAAAGCGGTTTGCATTTTACTTTACCCCTAAATTATTTTTTAATAATTGATTTGCCTTTTGTGGATTGGCACGACCTCTAGTTGCTTTCATTAATTGCCCTACGAGAAACTTAAGAGCGGTCTCCTTCCCAGCCTTAAAATCAGCGACTGCCTGAGGATTTTCTGCAATTACTTTCTTTGCCATCTCTTCGATCTCACTGCTATCGCTTATCTGATTGAGTCCTTTCTGGGTAATAATCTCACTGGCAGACTTGCCAGTATTAAACATTTCCTCCAAAATCTGTTTAGCGGAAGGGCCACTAACTACACCCTTTTGCGTTAAATTGATAACTTCACAAATATTGGCAGGAGTAATTTTGATATCCTGTATTTCTGTATTGGTAGCATTACAGAGACGGCTAATTTCACCCAAGCACGAGTTACTTATTTGTTTTTCTAGATTGGTTATGGCCAAGTTTTTTTGTTTGCCTATATTAACACATCTTTCGAAGTAATCTGCCATTGGCTTTGAATTAGTCAGTAGATTGGCATCATAGATCGGCAACCCGTATTCGGAAACAAAACGGTCACGTCGGGCTTCGGGTAATTCCGGCAATTTTGTTTTTACTTCCGCTACCCATTCACGACTGATGAGAAGCGGAGGCAGGTCGGGCTCCGGGAAATAGCGGTAGTCATGAGCATATTCTTTACTGCGTTGTGAGACAGTTTTGCCTTCTTCTTCTACCCACCCCCTGGTTTCCTGCACCAGACGTACACCTTCTTCCATTGCTTTTCTCTGACGCTGAGCTTCATACTCCAGCGCCCTGAAAACCGCCCGGAAGCTGTTCATATTCTTAACTTCAACTTTAGCGAGTAACTTATCACTACCTTCGGGACGGATACTGATATTGGCATCGCAACGGAAACTGCCCTCTTCCATATTAGCAGTGGAAACCCCGATATACTGGAGGATGCTGTGCAATTTTACGAGGTATTGTCTGGCTTCCTCAGGTGAGCGTAAATCAGGCTCCCCGACAATCTCCATTAGTGGAACACCACTGCGATTGACATCCATCAGGCTATAAGCCTTGCCATCGAATGAAGAGCGGTGTATAAGCTTGGCAACATCCTCTTCGAGATGGACTCGGGTAATCCCGATATTTCTCTTTTGTCTGTCGACCTCGATGGTGAGAATACCGTTCTTCCCGATAGGCGCATCGTATTGTGAGATTTGATAGCCTTTCATCAGGTCGGGGTAAGGATAATTTTTACGGTCGAATTTGGTATATTCAGAGATAGTGCAATTCAAAGCCAGTGCTGTCATCATGGTGTATTCTACTGCGAGTTTGTTAATGACCGGCAAAACACCCGGCATGCCGAGGCATACCGGACATACATGAGTGTTAGGCGAGGTATTTGCATAGTCGGCACTGCAATTGCAGAACATCTTGCTTTTGGTATTGAGTTGGACGTGTACTTCTAACCCGATGATAGTCTCGTATTTTGTAGCTGTTGCTGTAGCGGTCATCGGGTTTAGTATATCAGTAAATGCGGGTAACTGACAAGAAAAAAGGGTTATTATAAAGATAAGACTTTACTCAGGAAGAGCTTGGTACGCTCATGGCGGGGCGAGGTAAATAGCTCTTCGGGCGGAGCTTCTTCGATAATCTGACCTTCGTCCATAAAGATAACGTTTCTGGCGGCGGCGCGGGCAAATCCCATCTCGTGAGACACTACCACCATCGTCATTCCTTCTTTTGCGAGGGTAAGCATCACATCTAGCACCTCTTTTATCATTTCCGGGTCGAGGGCGCTGGTCGGTTCATCGAACAACATAATCTTCGGGTTCATCGCAAGGGCACGCGCAATTGCCACTCGCTGTTGTTGTCCGCCGGAAATTTGCGATGGGTAGGCATTGGTTTTCTCAGGAATCCCCACCTTTTTCAGGAGGCTCATAGCGATATCTTTTGCCTCGTTTCGGGAACGTTTACGTACCACACGTTGTGACAGTATCAAATTATCAAGTACAGTCAGATGGGCAAAAAGATTGAATGATTGAAAAACCATGCCTACTTCACGGCGAACGGCGTTAATGTTTTCGGCGCTATCGAGATGAATACCATCCACCACAATCTTGCCGGTTTCATATTCTTCCAAACGGTTGATACAACGGAGCAGAGTTGACTTGCCTGACCCAGATGGCCCCACAATAACCAATACCTCGCCTTTCTGCACGTCCAGACTCACACCGCGGAGAGCGTGGACTCTTCCAAAGCGTTTATGAACATCACTGATATGAATCATTAGTTCTGAACTACTCATCTTTCAAACTCGGTTTTTCTTTCCAGCCAGGATACTATCCGTGCGGAAAATAATGTCAGCACTAAATATAACAGGGCTATCATTGTCCAGACTTCGATGGGGTTAAAATGTGTGGACATAAACTCACGACCTCTTCTCGTCATATCTGCTACTGCCACTACGCTTACCAGGGAAGAGTCTTTCAGCAGAGAGATAAATTCATTGCCTACCGGTGGGAGGATTACACGGATTGCTTGCGGAAGTATGATATGACGCATTGCCTGCACGTAGGACATACCCAAACTGCGAGCGGCTTCCATCTGCCCTTTGGGAATACTTTGAATACCGGCTCGGTATATCTCACTCATATAAGCCCCGTAGCAAAAGACCAGTCCGAAAATTGCCAGGACAATTGCATTTGATTGATAATTAGCGAGTATTGAAATATGGAGCCATTTTCCTATTTGCTGGATAACTACCGGAAAGGCAAAATACCACCAGATTAATTGCACCAGCAGTGGCACGCCACGGACAAGCTCTACATAGAGTGTGGCGATGCCGTGCACAAACCAGTTTTTTGATAACCTGCCGAGACCTCCCAACATCCCTAATATCAGGATGAAGACGAAGGCTACGACGGTCAAAAATACGGTAATCCCTAGACCGTCACGTACAAAGAGGATTATTCGCCAGTATGGGTCCGGACTGATGACCGACAGGAGAATTACTACCCCGACTACCAGTGCCACCAGCCACCACCAGACATCGATGCGGGAATAGTTTTCTGCGCCCGGTATCCGAGCTAATTCCTGTTCGGCTATTTCAGGTTTTCTTCTTGTAAACATCAGCAAACTCGAATCTGGAATGAGGAAAGGGAGAGGGATTTTGTATCCCTCTCCCGAGTTCTCTAGAGTTTATATAGCAGGAGGGTTAAGGAAAATGTATTTACAGGTTATTTCTCAAGCCATTTTTGGGACAGAGTTTCGATTATACCTTCGGCTTTAACTTGCTTCAAAGCGATGTTGATTTTTTTGAGGAGGTCTTCTTTGCCTTTGGCAACTGCAATGCCGTAATTCTCGGCACTGAAAACTTCACCCACAGTCTTTAGTTTGGTAGAATTCTTGCCGACATAGCTCAAGACCAGCGGATTATCCGCGACAACAGCGTCGATCTGCCCGTTCATTAAGTCTTGGAAAGCCAGTCCGATATCATCATATGGTCTGGCAGTAGCCCCGGTAATGTTATTGACCTCGATATTACCCGTTGTGCCTAGTTGAACGCCGACCGTCTTACCACTCAAGCTCGATTTGCCTGTAATTGTGGTGTTATCTATACGGACAGCGACGAGTTGACCGGCTGCAAAGTATGGGTCGGAGAAGAGCATAACCGCCTGTCGTTCTGGGAGGATGCTGATAGAAGAAATGGCGGCATCGTAGGTGCCCTGAGCCATTCCTGCCAGCAATGGGTCCCAGGCAACATTAATGAATTCGACTTCAATATTTGCTTTTTCAGCAATGGCTTTGAACAGGTCGATGTCAAAGCCTTCAATCTCTTTGGTCTGTTCATTGACAGATTCAAATGGGGGCCAGGTAGCATCAGTCGCAACACGAATCTTGGTCGTTGTTTGAGTACAGGACGTCAGCGTCATGCTGACTATCAGGAGACTGATCAGGAGCACGCAAAGCCATCGTTTCACTTTTTCCTCCTATAACGACTGCAATGTTTACACAATAATAGCAGAGCGAAACAGTTTTGCAAAGTAAACTGCAAAAGATATTTTCTAGCCAAGACTGCTATTTTTGCCTTATGCTATAATATTCACACGTAAAGAGGCGGACAATGGTAGATTCGCAATTCGTTAAGATATACCTTGGATTAGGCTCGAACATCGAGGACCGTATAGGGAATTTGCGGCAGGCGTTATCTTTACTTTCTCAGAAGATGAAAGTGAATCAGGTTTCACCTGTTTACGATACCGCACCGGTAGGTAATACGGAACAACCGCGCTTCCTAAATCTTGTTTGTGAGACGACTACTTCTCTAACTCCGATGGAGCTTCTGACTCTGTTAAAAGGCATTGAAACCAGTATGGGCAGAAAATCGGGGCCAATCAATAGCCCACGCCTGATTGATATCGATATCCTGTTTTATAACGACCGGATTATTAACACCACCAAGCTGACTATCCCGCATTCGAGGTTGACAGAAAGAGCTTTTGTGCTGGTACCTTTAGCGGATATTGCTCCGAATCTGCTACACCCGGTAAACGGGAAGAGTATCAAGCAGTTATTAGGGGTTTTGCAAACTAGCTCAAATGATGTCGTCAGATTGGGAAAGATTTGAGGTGAAACTATGTATGAAATATCTGTAGAAATGGATTTCGATGCCGCTCACTTTCTCAGGGGTTATCGTGGTAAATGTGATGCTTTACACGGACACCGTTTTAAGGTGGTCGCTACACTCAAAGGGAATAAGCTCGATGAAATTGGGCTTGCTTATGATTTCACCTTACTAAAGCAGCATTTAAGAGAAATTCTGGCGAAATACGACCATACATGTCTTAATGATGTTCCGCCGTTTAACCGTATCAATCCCTCATCGGAAAATATTGCCTACACAAGCTACAAAGCATTAAAGAAAAAACTGGCAAAAGCACCTGTTGTTCTTGCCAGCATCGAGGTATGGGAATCACCCCAAAGTCGGGTAATCTATTATCCTGATTAAGCTTTTTTCTCCGGTGGCAGAAGCTTAGGAATAGTGTCTTCAATCGGGTAATTCACTTTGCACTTACTGCAATATAGATTACCGCTGACAATCTCCTTTTCGTTTTCCTTTGCTATAGTGAGTGTCAGCTTCCCTTTACACACCGGGCAAACCAGAATATTCAGCAAATCTTTTTTCATAAGTAATTAAAAAGTATAGCACAAAAGTAATTACGGATGCAGGTAGAATTCCTTTCCCTGACAAATGAGGGCGACTTTGATTATAATGATAAGAAATGATTCCAATAATTGTTCTTGCGGTTGTCTTTATTTTGATTACCGTCCGGCGGATTGGAAAGTTCCGTTTCCAAATCTGGCAAATAATG
Organism: uncultured Dehalococcoidia bacterium; assembly: GCA_903916765.1. GTDB lineage: Bacteria > Chloroflexota > Dehalococcoidia > Dehalococcoidales > Fen-1064 > Fen-1064. Next base: position 17,744 of record CAIWXV010000102.1, read on the forward strand.
TTACTGGGTGCCATAGCTGTATTGGCTACTCAGCAGATTTCCCTCTTGAAAGCCCTCCAATCTATCAATCTGGATGTAATTGTCTTTCTCTTCGGAATGTTTATCGTCGGCGAGACGTTGGAAGCCAGCGGATATCTTTCCTATCTTTCCTACCGTCTTTTCCATAAAGCCCACTCTCTTGATAGTCTGGTACTCCTTATTCTTTTTGGTATGGGTATTCTGTCCGCCTTTTTGATGAATGATACGATGGCAATTATCGGAACACCGGTAGTGCTTTTGTTGTCGAAAAAGGCAGATACCTCGCCGAAGATTCTACTGCTGGCACTGGCATTTGCCGTAACTATCGGTAGTGTTACCAGCCCAATCGGGAACCCTCAGAATTTACTAATTGCGGTTAATGGCAATATTGCTAATCCCTTCGTTACCTTCTTCTGTTATCTTTTGCTCCCGACGTTAATCAATCTATTTCTGGCTTACCTACTCTTGAGATTATTCTATCGCAAGCAATTCGACCATAAAGATATTATCGACCACCCCGAACCAATCAAAGACCAAAAACTGGCGAGGCTCTCCCAGATTTCACTCATTCTGTTGGTAGTGCTGGTATTGGCGAAGATTATCATCGTATTCACAGGATTGCAGATTGATTTCAGGCTGACTTATATTGCATTAGGGGCGGCATTACCTATCGTTGTTTTTAGTCCGAAAAGGTTCAGTGTTATTCGAAAAATCGATTGGTCCACACTCATCTTTTTTGCGGCGATGTTCATTCTGATGGCGAGTGTCTGGGATTCTGGTATTTTCCAGAAGGTCATTAACTCTGCGGATTTGAATTTGACTTCCGTAGCGGTGATTATGGGTATTAGCATCGTTCTGAGTCAATTTATTTCCAATGTTCCGCTTGTCGCACTTTATCTGCCGATGCTGATGCAATTGGGAGTTAACGGAAAGGAACTGGTGGCCCTGGCGGCAGGTAGTACTATCGCCGGCAATCTTTCGATTCTCGGAGCAGCCAGCAATGTCATCATCATTCAGAACGCCGAGCAAAAATCAGGGGAAACATTGACCTTCTGGGAGTTTGTCAGAATCGGAATACCTCTAACCATAGTGAATCTGCTTGTTTACTGGGTTTTTCTTACCGTTTTCTGAGACAGTTAGAGTAGATAACAATTTAAACTGTGGATAGCGAGGTTTTGATACGTTTTGTTGTCTGATCGTAAAGCGTAACCGGGACTCGTCGGGTTGATGGTTCGCGTTGTTTCGGTTTCTTAAATGTGCCCTGCCGTGTAAAAGTACTGCCGAGCGCTGATTTTCTGCCGATGCGGACCACTGCTGGGTCGATAAATCTGTTCCATTCCTCCGGATGATAGAGTAAGGGTTGCCTGTTCACCATGGCACTGGTTTTGATAGTAAACTCTCTGGATGAAACCGTCTGTTTTTTATACTGCGACCACATTTCCGGATGATAGAAGACAGGCTGTCTGACCGGTGAAAATTCTCCACTGATTCGGGGTGTTGTCGCATTTAGAACTAAAGATTGTTTGAGGTAATCACCCCATCTATCTGTATCGTAGAAAAGCCCTGTTCGGGCGGATTTCTGATTTCTAATTGTCATGTTCCCGGCAGTCGCTGTCTGCTGGGCAAATTGCGACCAGGACTCGGGGTTGTGGAACAGTCCTTCTCTGCTTTGTCTTCCTTCTGCATCGAAAGCTTCCAGCCGATTGGCAGAAGTTTGCTCCATATATTCTGACCAGGCTTTCTTATTATAATAAAGACCATCTTTGTCTATGTTATTAGCTGCTTGCACCATAGCTGGTTGCAGTCCACCCATATAATCTGCCCATTTTTGCGGATTGTGGTAAAGGTCCGACGGTCGTGGCATCGTTAGCTTGTTTACGGTTTTTCCGATGATAGTGCCGAAAGCTGTTACCGGTTTAACAAATCGGGTCCATGCTTCAGGATGGTAGTAAAGCCCTTCGCGATTTGCTATGGTCAGTTTTGCCAGCTCGACAGCCAGCTCTTCATGGACGATAGCATCTGGGATGGCACCAGGTTGAAGCCGCGGTAACATGGTTCTTGCGACAACTAATCGTAAAATACCTGAAACAAGGAAAATGCCTAATATCTGGCTTCCGAAGACCGGGAAGATATTGTTTAGCAGAAGAGCTCCTGATATTGCACCCACTGCCACGGATAATGTTGTCAAACTTCGCTGGTATGAAATATATTTCAGCCTCTGGTTCTGTGGAGTTGCTTTATAGAGGAAAGCCTGAGCACTCAGGTCAAATGCTGCCCAGACTACTCCCGAGAACAGCTGCACAGTACCGAGATAGAAGATATTCCTGGAAAACATCCACAGGATAGGAACTAATGGAATGAGGTAGGCAACTTTTACCATCACACTCAAACTACCAGACTTATCAATCTGCTTTCCCCAGTAGGAAAGGCTAATGATACGTGCAATATATTCGCAGGAAATCATAGCAAAGTAAGACATATAGCTGAACTTTAGACTGGTTATCATATAAGCTGCTAGGAGGGGACTACTCAAGTTGACCGCAAAAGTAAAGAGTGACATAAAAATGATGAAGGTACCGAGGTGGCTACTTCTTGTTTTTTTCAAGAAATCGATGAATCCGAAAGTTTCTTGCTTTGCTGTAGGGGGTGGTGATTGAGTTTGACGCATTTTAGTATAGAACCCCGTACTCGCTAAGGATGCAATGAGAGCGATGGCTGTAACGATAGCATAACCATGGAGGCTATTGCGCCCAGATTTATCTAGGATGAATGCCATCAAATATGAAATACCCAGATATAAGGCACTGGCAATAGCAGAACGCCAGCTAAGGTACTGCCCCATTTTTTCAGACGGAATGAGATTAGCCATCCAGTTGTCCCTGAGAGGCCCGACAAGGATAGAAGGCACCATGTTCAGTACCCAAAGGCCAATGAGTATGTACGGATTTAATTTACTAAATAGTAATAATGCCAGAACTACAGGAAGCCATGTCAGGATATTGACAACGGCAATAGTAATGGTGGTTCTTTTCAAATTGTTTTGTCTTTCAGCTAGAGTAGGTACTTTAATAAGTAACACTGAAAGACAAAGATTTAACGCGGCGGTGAGTAGTGCAACACTTCCTGCATCGGCTCCGGCAGCAATAATAGAAGGGCCTTGAAAAGCCGCTCCCGCATTTTCTATGGATGAAGTTGCCGATTCTCCATGGAAAAGAGCCAGACTCTTATCACCCTTATTTTTACCGATGTTGGGGAGTATCTTCATAACATCACTTTCTCAGGTTTGTTAGTAGCTAGTACTGAAACTAAAATCGGAGTTTATTGTTCGAGGTGAGGTCGATCAAAAAGTGATGTTGATTTGATGGGCAATCGAGATATATAGCCCATCTCCCTATGAGGATGAAAATGTCATACCCATAGGAACTTCTAATTTCATAAAGTCTTATTGAGGATTTTTATATCAAGCGAATCGAATGCCTAAGAAGATTCTAAAATCAGTCTGGAAAACTGCAATCGATTCACTATTGGCTGCCGACTGAGCAGTAAGAGAATATCAAAAAACGGGATTTGAAAACTACACCCGTGTATATTCCACTTAATATATGCTCAGAGACAAGCCATTAATCATTTTTTGATCAACCACTTGCCTCCTTCTATCTATTATTATACTCAACATTATGACAAATTGCAATACCGCTGAAGCTAAATATTTATCTAATTTGATGATTGACATCAGTGCCTAACAGAGATAGGATGCTAGTTAAAGATTACTTCGATGCATCTCCGGTGTGACAGTTTTTATGACGGAAATAAAGATATTAAGCTGGAACGTTAACGGCATTAGAGCAGTAGCCAGAAAAGGTTTTTTAGAATGGCTGGCCAAGGAATCGCCGGATATACTATGTTTGCAGGAAACTAAAGCCAACCCTGAAGTTCTTACTGGTGATTTGCTCGCCCCGCCCGGCTATCAAGTTTACTGGAACTACCCCGAAAGGAAAGGCTATTCCGGAGTCGCTATATTCACAAAAATTAAACCGCTAAAGGTTCAAAATGGCTTCGGTGTGCCGGTATTCGATGCGGAAGGTAGAGTCATCATTTCGGAATACCCCGGATTTACTCTCCTCAATGTTTATTTCCCGAATGGTAAACAGAATGCCGAGAGGTTGAAATATAAACTGGACTTCTACGAAACTTTCCTTGAGTTTTCAGAAGCTTTGAGGCGGGGAGGGAAAAAACTTATCATCTGCGGCGATGTTAATACCGCTCATAAAGAATTGGACCTCACCCGTCCGAAAGAGAATGAAAAAATATCCGGGTTTTTGCCTGTCGAAAGGGCATGGTTGGATAAACTGATTGCTGCTGGTTACATTGATATCTTCCGTTGTTTCCATAAAGAGTCGGGACAATATACTTGGTGGGATATGAAATCGAGGGCACGAGAAAGAAATGTGGGGTGGAGGATTGATTATTTCTTCATAGCAGAAAACTTGTTTAGCCGCGTTACGGATGCCTACATTTTGCCTGAGGTGATTGGGTCTGACCATTGTCCAATCGGGTTAAAATTGGAGTTTAATCACCAACCTTGACATAAAAAGTCAAGTGTCCTATAGTAAGTCTTAACAATTTATTGCCCCTCCAGACTACCCGATGGTGAATATTATTCTATATTACCAACCTCTATACTGGAAGATTTGATACAGGGTCCTATACCCAATATTGAGTCTAACAGGAGACTTTCTGATGACTCTTCGTAAGAGTACATTAATTGCTATCAGCATTGTAATAGTTGTCACGCTAGCTGTTTCTTATGTCATGCCGGAATAGCCGTGATGATACCCTTCTGAAAAAGGTTATGAAAAAGGAAGGTGGTAGTATGCTCAAAGACTTCAAAGTGTTCATAATGAGGGGTAGCGTGGTTGATATGGCGGTGGGTATCATTATCGGTGCCGCCTTCGGGACGATTGTCTCTTCTTTCGTCAAAGATGTCATTATGCCCCCGATCGGTTTGGCTCTCGGCAAAATAGATTTCGCAAATCTGCTTGTCGTTTTGAAGCAAGGTTCACCCGTGGGGCCCTATGATTCTCTGGCGGCAGCCCAAGCAGCCGGAGCTGTGACAATCAATTATGGCTTCTTCATAAACACAATGATTACCTTCCTGATAATAGCATTAGTTGTTTTCTTCTTTATTGTTCGCCCGATAGCCAAGATGCAAGATCGAAAGAAAGTAGGATCTCCCGTCGCACCGATAACCAAAGATTGCCCTCGATGCTTCTCAAAGATAAACATCAATGCTACGCGGTGTCCGAACTGTACCTCTGAACTTAAATGAGCTGGCTGCTATGATTGGATTACTTTCCTGAGCGATGTTATGTAGCCGCTTAGCTATTTAGCACGGCCATAATCGTCTTGCACTCTAACCACATCGTTAAGTTGTGGTGTGGAAACCTCGATAATAGTAGCGTCTTCCAGTGCCTCGATTCGGTGTGTCGTCATCGACGGGAGATGGATACAGAAACCCGGTTCAGCTATTGTTTCCGTAGGCTTGCCGTTTTGGGGCTGAACGGTGAAAAGGGTTTTTCCTTGCAGTAAGTAAATGCTTTCATCTTTTTCTTTATGATACTGGAGACTGAGACGCGAGCCTTTTTTCACGAAAATTACTTTACCGGCATATTTAGGGTTCAGGGCAAATAATAGCTCATATCCCCATGGTTTTTCTGTTTTTCGCGGTAGTTTTTCTTCCATATCTCTCCTATCGGATTCAATGTTACAGCCGTACCATAATCCCTGTCAATTTCATGTAAGGCTTATGACTAAATCAGAACAATATCTTTCCTGACTGGTCTTTGTGATTCAAAACCTCTATACTAAAAACGTGTCAACTAATACTTTACTTAAAGCTCTTACCGAAGCTGGTTTGGGTAGTCGTCGAAAAATGGCAGATGCTATTAAAAATGGCAGAGTCAATGTTAATGGGACGATTGCCGAGAATTTCCGCCAGCCTGTAAATGTCAATACTGACCGTATCTTATTAGATGGGAAACCGCTCAAATTAAAAGCAGAGCAGGTTATTTATCTAATGTTAAACAAACCGGAAGGTCTACTCTGTACTACCAGCGATGAAAGAGGCCGAAATACCATTCTGGGCATTCTGCCTGAGAACTACCGTCATCTGCGGCTCTATCCGGTAGGACGGTTGGATATGGATAGTACGGGATTGCTAATTTTGACTAACGACGGTTCGCTTACCTATCAGCTAACGCACCCCAGATTCGAGCATGAAAAAGAGTATTTGGTGCAGATAGAAGGCAGGCTTCAGCCTCAGGAAAAGCAAAAACTCGAACGTGGTGTGAAACTTGAGGAGGGGATTACAGCTCCTGCCTTGGTGAAAGAGGTGCGTAACCCACCATCCTACAATTACAGTATCACCATACACGAAGGCAAAAAACGTCAAATCCGCCGTATGTTTGCCCATTTGGGATACCGTGTCATCGCGTTAAAGCGCATCAGGATGGGGAGTTTAATACTCGGCAAGCTTGAAGAGGGCAAGACTAGGCAATTGACTGTACGTGAAGTTAAGGCTTTATTGAGCGACTAAAATTGAGTTTAAACCCCAGCCAATTCTCTACCGAACTGGAGTAGTCTCTGTACTCGTTCCGGACTATCGGTCTCTGTGTATATGCGTATGATTGGTTCAGTACCGGAAAATCTGATGAGTAACCACGAATTATCTGCCAGTATAAATTTGAAACCGTCGCGAGTGTCTATTTTTATCACTTTGACATTTCCGATACTTCTAGGGGAGTTTTCGCAAATGCGGGTAATGATGTTCTGCCTTTGTTCTGGAGGAAAATGCAGATCAATCCGGTGGTAATAGTGCTCTCCAACTTTACTGTAGAGGTAATCCAGTAATTGAGATGGCGTTTTACCTGTTTTCATCATGAAATCAATGAAATAGAGACCGGCGGGGAATGCATCCCTCTCAGGCATATGACCTCGGAATCCGTAGCCGCCACTCTCCTCTCCTCCGATGAGAGCATTCTGCTTCAGTATTACAGGAGCGATATATTTGAATCCGACAGGAGTTTCAAAGACGGGCACTTTATAAATTTCGCCAAGACGGTCAATCATACTGGTGCTGCTAATGGCTCGGACAAGAGTCCCACGCTCGCCGCGGATTTCCAGGAGATACAAAGCTAGTATTGCAAATACTTGCAATTGGGTAAGGAACTGCCCTTTTTCATCTATTATGCCGATACGGTCGGCATCGCCATCGGTTGCCAGCCCTATATTTGCCCTTTGTTCTACAACCAGTGATGAAAGTTTTTTCAGGTTGATTGCGATAGGTTCAGGATTAATTCCGGGGAAAGCAGGATTAAGTTCACCATTAATTTCCATTATTTGATTTGTACCGCCACCAAGCAGTGTTTTGAAGTAACCCGCCCCGACTCCAAACATGGGGTCAACCGCTATCTTCAAACCGGCGTGACGCAGCTTATCGAGTTCAACCAGTTTACTGACACTATTCAGATAATCCGGGGTAAGGTCCAGGTATTCTGCCAGCTTTTTTTCGAGGGCTTGAGTCAGAGGTATGGTTTTTATCTTATTTGTACTGATTGCGTGGTCGATATGTTTTTCGATTTCGAGGGCGGTTTCCGAAGAGACACTTGTGCCGGTTTCCTCACGGAATTTAAACCCATTCCACTTTGCCGGATTATGACTGGCAGTGATGGCAATTCCCCCACCAGCTTTTTTGTTTATAACCCCAAAAGAAACGAGTGGTGTGGGAATAGCCTTAGGGGAAAGAGCAACTTTGATATCGTTGCCGGCGATGACTTCTGCGGCAGCAGCGGCGAAATCTTCAGAAGCAAACCGGCGGTCATAGCCAATATATACTCCACGATTGGCTAGTCCCTTTTGCTTGAGATAATCAGCCACACCTTGAGCACAGAAACGCACATTGTCAAAGGTGAAGTCCTCTGCAATGACTCCCCGCCATCCATCGGTCCCGAATCTGATGGGATTATTTTCCATATTTTTCCTTAAGGTTAAACCAATATGTCTAGGATTTCAAGACCATGAGCCGAAAACTCAAGAGGGGGGGTGTTTAGCCCCTTCTGAACAATAGTCTTTTATTATTTCCCGAAAGCTTCTTTTCTCAGGATTAAGGCTTTATCTGTCTTTTCCCAGGGGAGATCGATGTCAGTTCTTCCGAAGTGGCCGTAAGCAGCAGTTTGCCGATAAATTGGTCGGCGCAGGTCAAGATATTGGATAATTGCTGCCGGTCTGAGGTCGAAGTGCTTATCAATCAATTTCAAAATGACTTCATTGCTCACTTTACCGGTATCGAAAGTTTCTACGGAGACAGATAGCGGTTTTGCCTTACCGATGACATAAGATACTTGAATTTCCAATCTGTCTGCCACTCCGGCTGCTACCAGGTTCTTGGCGATGTAGCGTCCCATATAAGCGGCACTGCGGTCAACTTTAGTGGGGTCCTTACCTGAGAAAGAGCCTCCGCCGTGACGAGCAACACCGCCGTAGGTATCTACCAGAATCTTACGACCGGTAAAGCCCGTATCGGAAGCGGGGCCGCCGATAACAAATCTGCCGGTACCATTGATATAGTATTTTGTATCCTTGTCAATCAATTTGGCGGGGATAACTTGCTTGATTACTTTTTCGATGATATCTTTTTGAATCTGTTCATTAGTGACATCATCATCGTGTTGTGCCGCAATAACGACGCTGGTAACACACTTCGGTTTGCCCTTGCAATATTCAACGGTTACCTGTGATTTACCGTCCGGTCTGAGGTAAGGGATAATTTTCTTCTTTCTCGCTTCGGCGAGTCTCAAACAGAGTTTTTGGGCTAAAGAAATCGTTAAAGGCATCAATTCGGGGGTTTCATTGCAGGCGAATCCAAACATCATACCCTGGTCGCCAGCGCCTTCCTTATCGAACTCATCGACTTTCTTCTTTTCTCGTGCTTCTATCGATTTGCTGACTCCTTGAGAAATATCTGGAGACTGTTCCTTGATGCCTGAAAGCACACCACAGGATTGATAGTCGAAGTTGTAGCGAGGGTCGGTATAACCGATACTTCTAACGACCTCGCGGACAACCTTTTGAATATCGACATAACATTTTGTCGTGACTTCTCCTAGCACTACTACCAGTCCGGTAGTAACAGCAGTCTCGCAGGCGACTCTGCCGTAAGGGTCTTCTTTCATAATTGCATCCAATATTGCATCGGATATCTGGTCACAGACCTTATCGGGATGGCCCTCTGTTACCGATTCCGAAGTAAGCAAATATTTAGATGATTCTGTAAAACTGTTTGCCATTAATTTCTCCTTTCTAAGTACCTTCCTGCCAGCTGCTCAAGTATTTTTGCTGTTCAGGCGTCAAGGTGTCGATTTTGATTCTCATAGAATCAAGTTTTAGTTGGGCTACTTTTTTATCGATTTCGTCAGGGACGCCGTAAACCTTTTTCTCCAATTTGCCCTGGTTTTTCACCAGATACTCCATACATAGAGCCTGATTGGCGAAGCTCATATCCATTACGCTGGCAGGGTGGCCTTCTGCGGCTGCGAGGTTAATGAGTCTGCCTTCTCCTAGTAAGAATAATTGCTTGCCGTTTTTCAGCGAGTATTGTTCCACGAACGGTCTGATAGTCTTTTTCTTTTTAGAAATGCTTTCCAATGCCGGGATGTTGATTTCAACATTGAAATGACCGCTATTCGCCATAATAGCGCCATCTTTCATTACCTCAAAATGCTGTTTATCTATGACATTTTTATTGCCGGTAATGGTTACAAAAACATCACCGATTTTTGCCGCTTCCGCAATGGACATCACTTCAAAACCATCCATCACGGCCTCCAGTGCCCTGACTGGCTTCACTTCCGTGACAATGACACGTGCACCCATTGCTTTGGCTCTCATACCAAAACCGTGTCCGCACCAACCATAGCCGCAGAGAACGACAATCTTGCTTGCCCAGAGAATATTCGTAGCGCGGGTGATGCCGTCCATGGTGCTTTGGCCTGTGCCATAACGGTTATCGAACAAATATTTAGTCTCAGCATCATTGACTGCAATGATGGGATATTTTAACGCTCCGGCTTTTGCCATACTGCGCAGGCGGATAACGCCCGTGGTGGTTTCTTCAGTACCGCCGATGATATTGCCGATGAGAGTTTTTCTCTTGGTGTGTAAAGTGGTGACCAGGTCAGCACCGTCATCACAGGAAATCTGTGGTTTATGGTCGAGGGCAGTATTGATATGTTTGTAATAGGTGTCGCCATCTTCCCCTTTGATAGCATTTGTGGGGATATCGTATTCCACCATTGCGGCGGCAACATCGTCCTGAGTGCTGAGAGGATTAGAGGCACAGAAAATGGCGTCTGCACCACCTACTTTCAGGGCTAACGCCAGATTGGCGGTTTCTGTAGTAATGTGGAGACATGCCGCAATACGGATACCCTTTAGCGGTTTCTCTTTCTTAAAGCGCTCGGTGATGAGCTTAATAACAGGCATTTCACGTCCTGCCCATTCAATCCTGTTTCTCCCTAACTCGGCTAGAGAGAGGTCTTTGACATCATAGTTTTTCTTATTCGTCATTTCGGCTCCTGTAGACGGTTAGTGCTGGAAATGCCGGGCAACTTCAGCCGGTATTGCTACTGTGCCCATGATAATGGGTTTCTGGTGACAATCGCTACCGCCGGTTGCAATGAGCTGGTACCTGCGGGTAAATTCGAGGTAGTGTGCCACCGTTTTACTATCGTGTCGGGGGTGCCAGCATTCCACACCGTTGATATATTCTAGCATATTTTCGTAGATAATTTGTGTCTGTTGTCCTAAGTCCTTTGTGATAGTTACCAGTGATGTTCCGCCGGGGTCATTTCCATGGGCGAGGACTAAGATTCCACCGGCATCATGGATGAGTTTAGATGCCTCAGTGAGTGACAGCGGGTATTTGGGAACATCGCATTTTACCAGATATCGATCGAAGGCTTCCTGTATATCCCTGACGATACCTTTCTTGACCATATACGCGGCAATATGCGGCCTTCCGAAAGAACCGTCAACGCTATCCCTGATATTCTGCATATCCTGTACGGTGAACTGTGCAATGCTTTCCTTGATAAATTCAGTGTTAATCTTTTTCAGAATTTCACTTGCCCTTTTCTCTCGATATGCTCTCATCAGGCTGAGCTTTTCCCTCAGGTTTTTGTTGTCGATATCGAAGTTGTAGCCAAGAAAATCCAGTGAAATAGGTTTACCTGCATGCGGTTGAAAAGTAACATTCAATTCTACACCGGTAACGTATGAGATGCCGCATGCTTTCGTCAATGAAATAGCTTGGCTTTGAGCCTCTAGAGAATCATGGTCAGTGATCGACAGAAAACCGATATTCCGTCGCTGGGCTTCTTTGATGACCTCTTCTACGGGCAGAGCGCCATCCGAGCCTGTGCTGGTGTGAATGTGCAGATCGATCTTCATTATGCTCTCTTATCGATAGCCTTTAGATACAAACCCTCTGCTTCACCGGTGGTAGTATCGACGGTGAGATGCATGATTTTCAGATTCGGGAATAACTTCTTGATATCATTGAGATCGACTTTCTCGAATTTGGTTTTGTTATTGAGGTATGCTTGTTCGGTGAGCGCGTTGGACTCGTATTTCTCTTTGGTACGTTTCAAAATGCGCTGGATGGATACTTCTTGAGGGCAGTCGGTTTGTACGATTATCAAGGTCTTGTTGTTTTTGTTAGCAATTTCGGCAGCACATTTCCTGAGTTCCTGTGTGATGAAAGTGGCGTCGAGAATCACGCTACCGATCTTTTGTAGAGTTTCATCGGCGCGACGGAATACTTCGTCATAGACAGAAAGGCGGTTATTCATATTTCCAGCGACTTTTTCGTCGAAAATATCTTTTCCTTTCAGAACTTCTAGGCGGACAATGTCCGACCTGATCATCGGAGTACCTTTGATTTTGACGACTTCCTCACTGGTTTCGGTTTTCCAGGTAGCAGGCAAGCCGGTAGTAATCATCAGAAAATTATCACCCAATTCTTCCTTCACAAACTCCAAAAACGGTTTTCCCATAGTCAATCTCCGTCTATTTTGTGTATGATTCCGCCAGTGCAAAATACTGTTTTGCGTCTTTCAATGCCTTCTCTTTATCCTCGGTTGATATCAGTGAATCCTCGAGCTTGAAACCATAGACCTTGCCGCGTACATAGGCATAGTAACACTTGTAGAAATTAACTAACTTCGACACTTCTTTGTCACTGCTGCTGGTAACATAAGCGGTAACGAATTGGCGTGATAGTTCAGAATGTCCCCACCGGTCCAAATCCATCGCCAGGAAAGCAACGTCTGCCGCCACATCAAAATAACGGAAGCGTTCGTTGAATTCGATACAGTCATAAATGCAGATACCATCGGTAAAACAGATGTGTTGAGCATGGAGGTCGCCATGACAATCCTTGATTTTGCCGTCGGCGACACGTTTGCGGAGTAGTGGTGCACTCTTTTCTAGAAAGTCCCGTGTGTATTTACTGATATGCTGGTACTGCGGCAGGGATATTGTTCTGCCGACATAACTTTCTGTCTGGTTGAAATTCTCCTCGGTATTGAAGGTGATTGTCTCGATAGTCCCGAACTTACCGATATCCGGATTATTTTCGGCTTTGGCATGAAATTCGGCGACTTTTTCTGCTACCCGCGCAATCATTTCGGGAGTAACCTGGTTTTTTGCCAGTAAAACATCCATCATACGGTCGGCGGGGAGTTTGCGCATTTTGACGGCATACTCGATGACTTTGCCTTTCCCGCCAAGAACAATTCTACCGCATTCTAAGTTGATTGGCACTACACCTAGATAAGTATCTTCGCACAGACGGCGGTTCAGGCTTACTTCCTGTTCACAGAAGTGCTTACGGTTTGCCAGAGTGGTGTAATCGAGAAAACCCTGATTGACCGCCTTTTTGATTTTGTAAACATAACTATCGGTTAAGAAGATAATGGATATCTGAGTCTGTGTCGTCTCCACCTGATTGGTCGATTCCGGATAGACTTGTGGGTCGGAGAGCGCTTTCACGATATCTGCCAGTTGTGTCATCTATCTCCTTCCGGTGAGCAAAATCATACTACCCCGATATTTTTCTGATAATACAGAACTGATGCTGACGGATGTCAGCATCTAACGGATGGTTTTTCTAAAATCACTCTGGGTGGAGCTATTTTTTGGATTGGGTTTTTTCGGCTTTTCGCTTGTCTTCAGCTTTTTTCTGTTTATGACGGTGCTCGCGAAGCGCCATTTTCTTACCTTTGTTCATACCTATTAATTTACCCTAAATCAATTCTTTTTGCCACTTTTATCTTGAAAAACCTTAACGAACCGGGCAAAACTGCGGTTATAGGTTTTCTCTACTTCAGGCGGAAAGGCACAGGCAGGCAACTCTTCCATCTCAAAATGGTAAGTTAAGCATTCACAGCATTTACCTTTTCTTCCACATGGTTCATAGGTGCAGGAGCATTTGGCATTGTTGGCTTCGAAATTACATTCCATATAGTTACACCAGACAACCTGATTCCTGTTTAGTATTTAGCTTAGAGGTACTTCTTTCGAATCGTGGCAGACAGGTCTGCCAGCAATTGTAAAGCTCGTTCTGCCGCAGGCTCACTGCCGATTGGCCCCAGTCCGCAGGCAGGCAGTAATAATCCTTGCTCAATCAGTTGATTGAATGGAATACCTTTGCGGGTGAAAGGTGACATCGCCGATTCAAGGCGGTCTTTCAGGCTGGCAGTCGTTTCTTTATTGACCGATTCGGCATCGGTAGGAATAATGCCCCAGCCGATACAGCCCCCTCTGCTCAAAAACTTTTTAACTTCTGTCGGATAGAGGGCAAGCGAATCGGCGTATTTGTAGGCGTCAAAATGGATAATATTTGTACTAGTCTGGAGCAAAATTGACCAATCAGTGTTGCCACAACAGTGAACGCCCTTGATTCCTTTGATACCGGTGAAAGTTTCTTCCAGCATACTAACTACTTGCTCCCGAGACAACTGCATTGCAATCGACCCGAAAGCTGTCATATACGGCTCGTCGACAAAGATGATGGTATTTTTATTCAGTTTGCTCAATGCCTGTTCTTGCCAGCTTGCTTTGAGGCGTAAAAATTTAGGTACCACATCACCAAGCGTTTCATCGTAAATAATGCCCTTGCCTGTTTCGTCAGTAATCGTTAAACCCCAGCTGACAGGACCGGTAACATGTCCTTTAACGGCGCGCGGGTTCAATTTCTCCATCGCCAGAAAAGTATAAAATCCTGCTGCGTATTCGGGACTGAGGGTGTATCTGGAGAAATCATTTGCCATATAGTCGGTATAGAATTGCTCCAGTTGCTTGGTTAAGTCCTGATTGCGGTCGACGTAAATCTTATTGTCTTTAATGACAACACCGGGGAAGCCCTCGCTGTACTGGGCATACATGTTTTCCAGAAACGACCGTTTGGGTAATTGCGGCCATGCGGGAATGTCACGCAAATAATGAGTTACTTGCGCGCAGGCATTCGCCGCATCTTTGTGCGGCAGGCTGCCGATAATTGTCGGTAAGCACCCGAATCTAGTATTTAACACTTACTCCTCACAAAGACAGCTATTGTATATATTTTCCTATCAATAATTCCAGTTTCTTTTTCTGTACGGCGGGAATTTTCTCCGGTGCTGTCACAATAGCCCCACTCAGCGCATTAGCACAACGGCACTCACGCTTTTTAGGAATCTTTTTGATTGCCAGTTTAATAATGAGCCGTGCCGTACCCATGTTAGCCCGCAGAATTTTAAGGACTGTCTCCACCGTGACTGCTTCTACCGGCTCCCACCAGCTATCGTAATCTGTGACGCAGGCAATAACGGCGTAGCAGATTTCCGCTTCACGTGCCAGCTTCGCTTCCGGTAGCGCCGTCATACCGATGACATCCGCTTCCCAACTACGGTACAGCTTCGATTCCGCCCTTGTGGAGAAAGCGGGACCTTCCATACAAACATAAGTACCTTTGTGATAAACGATAGCGTCTGCTTCTTTTGCCGATTCGTAGAGTATTTTGCTCAATTCGTTGCAGAAGGGCTCGGCGAAAGAGATGTGAGCGACGATACCATCGGTGAAAAAGGTACTGATGCGATTGCGTGTGCGGTCGATGAGTTGGTCGGGGATTAAAAGATTCCCGGGTGCATATTCCTGCTTAAAACTACCGCAACTGCACACGGCGATGATTTGCTCCACGCCGAGTGATTTCAGGGCGTAGATATTGGCGAGGGCAGGTAGCTCTGTGGGGGAGATGAAATGCCCGCGGCCGTGCCTCGGCAGAAAGGCAATGCCGATGCCATCCAATTTGCCGATGGTGATGGCATCACTCGGTTTGCCGAAGGGCGTGTCTATTTCAACCTGCGTAACATCCGTCATCCCCTCGATATTTTCCAATCCCGTCCCCCCGATGACGGCGATCTTAACCTGCGGTTTGGTGGGCATTAGCTTCTCCTTTAATAGTCCTTGGAATTTGTTTTCTTAATATGTCCCTTATAACCGTTTACATTTGGGTTAATTAGTTCGGCTTTTTCCTGAAATCGGTGCTGTTGAATTTATTCATCGTTGTGGTGAGTCCATCTTTCAGTAGGGATTGCAGAACTTCACCCACACAGGGGATAACATCTTTCATAACCGTTTTCTCTTCAGCCGTGAAATCACCCAGCACATAGGTGATAACTTCATCTTCACCCATTTTCCCGGATTCCGTACCGTTTGGTCGTCCGATGCCGACACGCACACGAATGAAATCCTGATTTCCCAGATGCTCGATAATCGAGTTAATACCATGGTGCCCGCCGGAACTTCCTCCCAATCGGATGCGGATTCTACCCGACGGCAGGTCCATATCGTCGTGGATGATAATCAGGTTTTCTCTCTTCACCTTGAATTTCCTGACCAATCCTCCCACGCTGTCGCCGCTATTGTTCATAAAAGTTTGGGGCTTAGCGAAAATGGTCGTACGGTCGGCGATTCTGCCTTCGGCGACCTTCGCCTGACAGCGGCTTTGGGCAAAAGTCAGGTTCAGATTCTGTGCAAAATGATCAAGGCACATAAATCCGATGTTATGACGGTTATCGGCGTATTTTGTGCCCGGATTTCCCAGCCCGACAATCAGTCTTGTATCAGTTTTTCTGTCCCAGAATGGCAATGAACTTCTCCTCATTTAGTTGTTCTGTGCCTAAAGCGTGGGCACGTATTATTTTGTTTTCTCCGGGGTCTTCACCCACCACCAGATAAGCAGTATTCTTCGTCACGTTATCTTTAACTGTACCCCCGAGGGCTTTAATCTTTTCATGGGCAATTTCCCGCGAGAAAGCTTTCAGTGTGCCGGTCACGACGAATTCCTGCCCTGATAGCGGTAAGTTTTCAGCCTTCAAAGTTACCTGTTCAGGCCAGACATCGGCTTCCCTTAATTTTTTCAAAATCTCTTTGTTTCGCTCTTCGTGGAAGAAAGCAACAATGCTATCGGCAATCTTCGGCCCGATACTGGGTACAGTCATTAGTTTTTCTCTCGAGGCGCTCCCAAGTTCATCCAGATTCTTAAAATGCTCTACCAGCAGGTTAGCTGTCTCTTCACCCACGTGACGGATACCGAGGGCATTGATGAGCCTCGGGAGACTTTGCTTTTTGCTTTTTTCGATGGCTTTTAGAATGTTATCAGCGCTCTTTTCCCCAAGTTTCTCGAGATTAACAAGTTTGCCATGTTCTTTATAAAGAGTATAAAGGTCGGAAGCATCTTTGACGAAACCCTTTCTCAAAAATAGGGCGATGAGTCTTTCTCCGATCCCTCTGATGTCCATTGCTCCGCGTGAGACAAAAAGTTCGATTCGTCCCTGCACCTGAGCCGGACAGGCGGCATTACTACAATAGTACATTACCTCGCCCTCAGGTTTCACTACCTCACCGCCACACACCGGGCAAACCGGGCGACTCTTCTCTTTGTCATAAATCTTCTCTAAGAGGCTGAATTCCTTTTCTTTACCGGTGCGTTTGCTAACGATAGGCCCAACAACATCTGGAATCACATCACCGGCACGCTGGATATAAACCCAATCACTTTCCCGGATGTCCTTACGGCGGATATCATCTTCATTGTGCAGTGCGGCTCGCTCGATAGTCACACCCCCAATCTGCACCGGCTCCAGAATTGCATATGGATTCAACGTGCCTGTTCTGCCGACACTGATGCCGATTTCCTTGAGGCGGGTAGTTCCCTGAATGGCTGGGAACTTGTAGGCGATTGCCCATCTCGGCTCACGCCCGACATCACCCAGGAAATTGTGGTACTCCAGCAGATCGGTTTTGACAACCACGCCATCGGCTTCATAGGGCAGGCTTTCTCTTTTTTGTGTCCAAGTTTGATAATATGCTTCCGCTTCTTCAATGCGGTTGACACGTTTATTATTCGGGTTAATTTTGAATCCCAGTGACCGTAGGTACTCCATTGTTTCCCAGTGTGTGGACGGCACAGCTTTCCCTTCGGCATAACCGAGCATGTAGATATAAATATCCAGAGGCCTTTTTACTGTGATGCGCGGGTCAAGCTGTCGTACCGAGCCGGCGGCGGCATTTCGGGGATTGGCGAAGAGTGGCAAGCCTTCCTCTTCTCTTTCCTTATTGAGTTTGCGGAACCCGACTTTCGGCAAATAGACTTCACCACGAACCTCGAAGCGGGACGGGGCATCTTTTGACACCGAAAGCGGGATACTTCGTATTGTCCGGAGGTTCTGAGTGATATTTTCCCCGCGGAAACCGTCCCCGCGGGTGGCGCCGGTAGTGAACTGCCCGTTGACATAGGTTAATGCTATTGCCAGTCCATCCATTTTATGTTCGCAGACCATATCGAACTGCTCTACCCCGAGTAATTTCAGAGTGCGGGTATGCCAAGCAAACAGGTCTTCGGTAACGAAGGCATTCCCTAATGAAAGGAGCGGTAGAGGATGTTCCACTACGCCGAAAGCTTCCAGAGGTGTGGCACCCACCCGCTGTGTCGGTGAGTCCGGTGTAAGAAATTGGAGATGCTGCTTCTCTAATTGTTTCAGTTCGCGCATCGCATTATCGTATTCTTCATCGCTGATTTCCGGGCTATCCAGCACGTAGTAGCGATAATTGTGATAGTTGAGCTTTTGTCTGAGTTCCTCTATTCGTTTTTGGATTGCAGATAAATCGCTCACCAGTACACCATACCCTCTTGTTTTGTTGTAGAAATTATAGCACAGGGAATAAAGACACAATAGATAGGGTTTTAAGAAAGGTACCGTTCAATACTGCCATATTGAGCCCTTCCCTTTCCGGAACTTTACCTTAAACGAATTGAAAAGGGCTGTGCCACACTCGACTATTGCGCTATCGGCGTAAGCATTATTCGTAATTGACAACTCATAACAGGACTAGCATAATATTAAGAAGTGTGTATTTTGCACCTCTAGGGCTTGGTGTGCCTGAAAGGTTGCTTAAAAGTCTTACAAAAGGAGTATAAATGGACTGGAACATTCTTGGACTTGCGCGACATGGGCTCAATAATTTTGAGCAAATTGCCATTATCTGTGTAGTAATCGTGGCGTTCATCAGTTTAATCTATGCATGGTTACTGCGCGGTACCGTGATGAAGAAGGACAAGGGAACTGCCAAGATGCAGGAGGTATGGAATGCCATCCGCGTCGGAGCAGATAGCTACCTCGCACGCCAATTGAAAACCATCTTGCCGATAATTGGTGGTTTGACGGTTGTTCTTTTCTTCAGTGTCTATGTTGTTACACCAACTAACGAGGCAGTGTCGGAGTTCCCGAACAATACCCAACTCATTATTGCAATCGGGCGCTCTCTGGCATTTGTCGTTGGTGCCATCTTCTCTCTACTCGTGGGGCAACTCGGTATGCGTATGGCGATTCAAGCTAACGTGCGTGCTGCTTCAGCATCAAGACGCAGTTTGAACGAATCGCTATCCATCGCCTACTATTCCGGCACCGTCACCGGTATGCTGACCGATGGTCTCGGTCTCCTCGGTGGCACGGTCATCTTCATCATCTTCGGTAAGGCGGCACCTGAAGCCCTACTCGGTTTCGGTTTGGGCGGCACCTTACTGGCACTCTTCATGCGCGTCGGCGGCGGTATCTTCACCAAAGCCGCAGATGTCGGTGCTGACCTGGTGGGTAAAGTCGAGAAAGATATCCCGGAAGATGACCCGCGTAATGCAGCTGTCATCGCTGACTTGGTTGGTGATAATGTTGGCGACTGCGCAGGTATGGCGGCAGATATCTTCGAAAGTTATGAGGTCACCATCGTTTCCGCTTTGATTCTCGGTCTGACGCTGGTGGCGTTAACCGGTGAGCTGAAATGGATTGTCTATCCGCTTATCATACGCGCCATCGGTGTTATCAGCTCAATACTGGGAACCTTCACCGTGCCCATCTGGCAAAACTTCCCTATCAAATTCCTGCGGGCACATGATGCCGAAGAGGCAATGTTCCGCTCTTACGAAGTATCCAGTGTAAATACAATTCTGTGGGCATTCCTCCTTGCCATTTTTTATGCACATGACTGGAAGCTGGCAATGCTGACGACCATCGGTGTCGCTTTGGCTGTTGTCTTCAATCCTCTCACCTCCTTCTTCACATCTACCAAGCGCAACCCCGTCAAAAACATCGTCAAAGCTACCAGTACGGGACCCGCCACAACTATTCTCTCCGGTTTGTCGGTCGGTATGGAATCCAGTGTTTGGGCACTGCTTGTCATTGCCATCAGCTTCGTTTTCGCCCTGTTGCTCTATAGTGGCACAGGTGTCGTTTATGTGTTATACGCTGTAGCAATGATTGGTATCGGGATGCTTAGCCACACCGGCAATAACGTAGCTATGGACTCCTATGGACCAATTTCCGATAACGCTAATGGAATTGCCGAAATGGCATGGCATGACCAGAATGATGTCGAGACCAAGAAAGCCCGCCAGATCATGGCTGACCTCGATGCCGTTGGCAATACGACTAAAGCTATTACTAAAGGTGTCGCAATTGCTTCAGCAGTCATTGCGGCTGTCAGTCTTTTTGCATCGTTCATCACTGATGTCGGTAAAGTTCAGACAGCGTTGAATCTGACACTACCGCTAACGCAGCAAATAAAAGTGTTAAGCGGTATCGACATCTCTAGTACGCGGGTATTTGTCGGTTTGCTCATAGGCGGTGCTCTCCCGTGGTTATTCAGTTCTCTCTCCATTAATGCTGTAAGCCGCGCTGCCGGACGTATCGTAGAAGAAGTACGCCGTCAGTTCCGTATACCGGGCGTAATGGAAGGAACCACCAAGCCCGATTACGCAAAAGTGGTTGGTATCTCCACCCAATCGGCACAGAAAGAATTGATTCCTCTGGCAATTATCGCAGTCATTACCCCCCTTGTCATTGGTTTGGTTCTACACGTAGAAGCCCTTGGCGGCTTCCTAGCCGGCATCATTCTCAGTGGGCAATTGCTGGCAGTGTTTATGGCTAATGCCGGCGGCGCCTGGGATAATGCCAAGAAGTCTGTTGAAGATGAACCTCGTGACCTGAAAGCCAATACTGGTAAGGGTAGTGAACGTCATAAAGCTAGCGTTGTCGGTGATACAGTCGGTGACCCTCTCAAAGATACGGCTGGCCCCGCATTGAACCCGATGATTAAGGTTGTCAACCTCGTCAGTTTGATTGCCGCTCCTATCATCGTTAAATACAGCACTAACCTCAATTGGATAGTAATTGTTATCGCAGTTGCCCTGTTAGGGTTAGTCGGTTGGGCAATTATGCAGAGTAAGCGCGAAGCACCGGCACTGGTACCTGTTGTAGAAGCTGTCAAGATATCCGGTGGAGCTGCTGCGCCGGCTAAAGAGACTAAGAGTGCCCCTGCGAACAAAAATACCACTCCCAAAAAGCAATAAATAATTCCTTTCAATAGAAAAGGCGACCGGCTGAAAAGTCGGTCGCCTTTTGTTTTTTACCTGATAATACTTATGCTTCGTCTGTGGTAAAGGGGATAACCTCATCGATGGAAGCAGCATCACAGAAAAGCATTACCAACCTATCCATCCCCAGCGCAATACCTGCACACTCCGGCAGATTCGACATTACGGCAAGAAATTTCTCAGGCATCGGGGCAGTTCTATTTTGTTCCTGTTCAATTTGTCTGGCTTCTTCCAGAAAACGCTTCTTTTGTTCCTGCCTATCGGTAAGTTCGCTGTAAGCGTTTGCCAATTCCAATCCGCCGATAAAGACCTCAGCGCGTTCTGCAACATCTTTCCTGTCGGGCTTCAATCTCGCCAGCGATGCCATCGGTGCCGGGTAGTCCATCAACACGGTGGGACGGTTAGGATTCAAGTCGGGAATGACCTTCAGAATGGTGTCTTCATCGAAACGTTGCGCTACCGGCTCAGCTACTGGGTCCCAGCCAGCCGACTTTTTGAAAGCCTCAGATATCGTCAGTCTCAGCCATGGAGGTCTGAGGTCAATCTTTTTGCCGCGATAACGGAGTGTGGTTCCCATACCGAGCTTACCGGCAATTGTAGTGACCAAGCCCTCGGTGTCTTTCGTCATTTGTTCATAGTCGGCATCGGTACGATACCATTCCAATAAGGTAAATTCGGGATTGTGATAACGTCCTCGCTCACCTTTACGAAAACAGCGACTGAACTGGTAGATTTTATCATAGCCGGCGGCGAGCAGCCGCTTCATATAAAGCTCAGGGGAGGTGGATAAAAACCAGCCTTCACTGCCGATCGGGATAATTTCCTTTTCCGGAGCAATTGCCGGCGAACGGACGGGTGTTTCTACTTCCAGAAAACCCCGTTTATTGAAAAAATCGCGGGTAGTATTATAAATCAATGCCCGTCGTTGCAGATTAATCGACAGGTGCGCCAGACGCTGACGTTCGTCTTCCACCATTTTATTTCTTGGTAACGACTCGCTCTACGTACGACCCGGTACGAGTGTCAACCTTAATATAGTCACCCTCTTTAATGAAATTGGGAACATCTATTTCGTGGCCCGTTTCCAGCGTGGCTGACTTCATTTGTGCGGTAACGGTATCAGTTTTGGTAGCAATATCGCTTTTCATTACTTTCAGTTCCACAAAAATGGGGAGGGTAATATCCAGAGGTTTCTCTTCTAGCATCACCGTGGTAACAATTGTGCCTTCTTTTAAGAAATGGCTTTTCTCGCCGAGTAATGTTTCATCGATACTGTATTGCTCATAATTATCGGTGGACATAAAGATAAAATGATTACCGTCGCGATATAGAAATTGTCCTTCGCGAGTGGAGACATTCGCACCGGTGAATTTTTCGCTGGAACGATAGGTGCGATTTAGGTTACTACCGTCGACGAGGTTGCGCAACTTGAAACGGTAGATGGCACTCCCTTTGCCGGGTTTCATAAATTCCGCCTCTTCGACATTATAAGGAACATTATCTATCATCAGTTTGGTGCCTTTGTGCACATCAGAAATATCCATTCTTAGTTCACACTCCTATCGGTTCGAGAATTACCACCGTGTATTATTTTATAAAATATCCGATTACAATACAAATCATCACAGGAAATAGAAAGCCGTAGCAATCAAAAGATAGACCGCAATCAATTGTGCGCCTTCTACCCAATGGCAAATGCCGTCGGAACCGATATAGTTAGCAATCATACCCGTCACTACTACTGCCACCAACTCGAACGGTGTAAACACCAGGTCCAACCCGCCCCCGATGAAAAGCGGACTAATCAGCACCAGGACAGGCACGACAAATAGGGCTATCTGCAATGCCGAACTCATACCGATTTCGAGGGATAAAGTCATATTGTTCTTGCGGGCAAAAGCCATAGCGGTGGAGATTTCAGGGATATTGGTCAGAAGAGCCACGAACACCAGACCCATAAAAGCCTCGGTGAAACCCGACTGACTGATCAATGGTTCAATTGTCTTGACCAAAAATGAAGATTCGAAAGTTGCCAATATCGTTGCTATCAACAAAACGGTAATAGCAGCACTTTCGGGCCAGCGGTCGTGGACTTCCTCTGGCGCCTGCCTTTCCACGACAAAAAGGTGTTTGTGTGTTACCAGAGTATAGATGAGACTGAGCAGATAGACAACGCCGAGAATGATGGATACTACCAGACTCATCGGACGGGTAGGAGAACCCACCGATAGGTTGTAAATCGAAGGCATCCCCAGCCCCACCACAGCAACGATGAGCATTGTGGAGGATAGACCGGCAGATTCTTTATTGAATTTTTGCTCTTTATATTTCAGACCGCCGGCGATCATCGAAAAACCGATTAACAGTAATACATTAAGAATGATAGAGCCGGTGATAGAAGCCTTGACCAGATTTACCAGCCCAGCCCTCAAAGAGAAAATGGCGATAAAAAGCTCGATAGCATTGCCGAAAGTGGCATTAATGAGTGCCGAGATAGTATTCGAAACTTTCCGTGCAATAATACCAGTGGACTCTGCCATTAGATGAGCAATACCGACTAGTGACGCCGCTGTTACCAAAAAGGATGCAAGTGCACCGACATGAAGAAAGTAGAAAATTATCGATACAGGCGCAAACAAAAGGAAAATATCGAGAAAGTGAAAATGCCACTGATTTTTATGCTTGGTCACAATCGAACTCTCGTTTCGGTAACGCTTAGATTTAAGCTTATATGCCACAGGTTATCTTGTCAAGGCTCAATTTAAAGCAATTTAGGATTTATCAAAAAACCGCACAAAACAATGGGATTATTATGTATTTTCTTGGAATGAGCCAGCCAGTTGCAAAATACTTTCAATGCCCGGTAATGATTTTGTTTCCCATTCTTACAAGTAAGAATAGCAAGATTATAGCACAGATATAAAAAAAGAAGACATAATAAATATTACATTTCCCCCCGAAAAACATGCGTTCCTTTTTATTTTGGTGGTATGATGCTCAATTGTAATAGTGAAACAATTATTAAAAACCTTAATATATACATTTACCCATATTCGGATGGTTTTTAATTATTCGTTAATAGCAAAAGAATAACTATTACAATAAGGTTAGGTAAGAAACATATGGAGAGATAAGGATGGACGAAGCCATTTGGGAAGAGGTATTGAATAGTCTGAGGGAAATAGCGAATGCTCTTAGCGGTCAGGATACCACTGATGAGCGAGTGAAACTAGAAAACCACCCCGAGAAGCTGGAACAAAGGGATAGCAGCGATGACGACGATTAAGATTGATAAATTAATACGGTCAAAAAGAAGAACCCTGAATGTGGAAGTAGGCACAGACACTAAGGTGACTGTAAGAGTTCCCTTACGCTGTTCTAACAGGTCGATACAAAAATTCATAGAGAGCCACAAAGACTGGATAGCAAGCAAGCAGAAGTATGCCCGAGAACACTGCAAACAGGTTTCTCCCAAAAAGTATGTAGCGGGAGAGGAGTTCCTCTATTTAGGCAAAGCGTATAAACTTGTCACTGCCGAATCAGTGGATAGTACGTTAGCGTTTAATGGACATAACTTCCTGATAAGCGTAAATCAACTGAAAAATGCCCAGGAGCTTTTCATACAATGGTATAAACAAGAAGCCTCAAAGATAATTACGGAAAGAGCGAAATTGTACTCGTCAATATCGGGGATAGAATATCAAAAGGTAGGCATCACAAATGCTCACCAACGCTGGGGCTCATGCAGTTACAAGGGAGATCTGAGCTTTACCTGGCGTATTGTTATGGCTCCATTAAAAGTAATTGATTGTGTTGTCGTGCACGAGCTGGTCCATATGAAAATAAAAGGCCACTCCAAGGTATTCTGGGATGGTGTAAAAATTATGATACCAGAAGTAGATTATTGCCGAAACTGGCTGAAAGAAAATCAGAATCTATTGTCTATATAGAATTTGTGTTAATTTGATAACTTCAATATCATTGGTTTGGACGAGTACATATCTTTGAAGTGATAGAGAAAATTCTTAGTAATTTTCAAGATAGTTTGAAGTTATTTAAAGCACCCTTATCTTAGATTTAGTGCTGGGTTGCATACCCCTAGTTGACATAGGATATCATTTTATTTTAATATGCCTAGCATATCTCTATGTACTATAATGGGTCAATTCTACAGATAGAGGTAGCAGTAAGTTGTACTAAGATAAAGGAGGAATGTATGAAACGATTTCTTGGAATGGCTATCGCAGTCATAGGGGTGGTAAGTCTTGTTTTTGGTATCCTCTTCATTATCCAGTCTAACACCGGAAAGCAAACAGTTGCCGATGAAATAAATCCTATAGCGTTGTCAGACCTGAATACTAAGTATGACTCCGTGAAGGCAAGTCAAATCAAAGTAATGGCTGCCGAGGAACCCCAGATACAAGCCGGGAAAGCAGCCCCAACTGTAATGTATGATTATCTTTCAGCGCAAAGAGCATTACTGGCGGAGGCCAAGTCTAATGTCGCTTTAGCTGGGTTCGTAATGATGAGTGGCGTTGTGGATATCATCCTAGGACTCGGTTTGATAATTGTGGGTGCGGCATTCTATCAGAAACAAACCGCATAACCAAGCGATTTATTCCCCAATGGTTGCTGGATAAAGTTACCTGATTCTTGGAAACTCTTGTGATGGTACAAGGGTGTACTCGGTCTGATTACTTTTAGTTTGAGCCTAAAAGAATATGGCCGATAGGTGATAAAGGAGTGAGCTATGAAGGCATTAAAAATCATCGGGATAGTATTCGGTTCTATCGTGGTACTGGTATTAATCATTGTCGGGGTTGTCTGGTTTATGATGAGCCGACCCTCTAAACTAGCCGAAGATGTTACACCGGTCGTTTCAAACACTGCAGCTGCCCAGTCACTAGATAACAAGTGGCAAACTTTTCAGACTGAGGTTGCTCAATCCAAAGCGGGAACATCGATTACTGTTACTCTGACAGAGGAAGAAGTGGACTCCAAAATAAACGATGGCTTGAAAACTGTTAATCTCCCAGCTGGACTGACTGTAGGTAAGATGAACGTCAATCTAAAAGATGGTAAAATTCTATTGGCTGCCACTATCCAATACTCAGTTTTATCGGGTAACGCAGGCATGGTAGCGACTGTAGATTTAGTTAACGGGCAACCCACCATTACAGTCACAGATATTGACATGGGGTCACTGCCATTCCCGCAATCTTTGAAAGACCAGCTTAAAAGCTTAATCCCTCAGGACGCGCTGTTTCAAACGAACAGCTCATTCCAAGCCCAGAGTATTGATATTTCCAATGGGCTGTTGACTATAAAAGGTGTTACTAAGTAAGCTGTAAATCTAGCTTTTATTATATAAATAGTTAGAGTTTATTAATAGAGTACCACTCCCTGCAACAAACTTTCAGACTTTTGTTGGCAGAATGTTGGTATAAAACTATCTATGTGAAGTCTAGTTTAACGCTAAATTGCCGCTAAATCGTCAGCTAAGGGGCTAATTTAGATTCAATAAAGTGGTGAGCCGTCTGGGATTCGAACCCAGGACCACCTGATTAAAAGTCAGATGCTCTACCAACTGAGCTAACGGCCCATACTGTAAAAATACAATGGCGCTCGGAAACGCCATTGTATACCGAATTGAATTATAGCCTGTTCAGCCTGTAACCGTCAAACGCCTTTGTGTGCCTGTATTGCCAGGGCAATCGCCCCTAAAATCCCCGCACGTTTGCCGAGTTTAGGCGGTACGATGTAACTATCGATATCCTTCAGAATTTCCTGTGACTGGACATAGCCATTCAGTAATTTTTGCACGTTTTGACGTATCATCGGGAAGAGTTGCGGTTGTTCCATAACGCCGCCGCCGAGAATCACTTTTTGTGGCGACAGAGTACAGACAAAATCGTTCACTGCCAGCGACAGGTAGTGTGCTTCGAGTGCCCATCCGGGGTGGTTGTCAGGCAAAGTTTCCGCAAGCTGTCCCCACCGTTCCTGCAAAGCCGGGCCTGACGCCAGACCCTCGAAACAGTCACCGTGGAAAGGACAGTGACCATGATACGGGTCGGCTTTTTTATCGTGAGGCAGGCGGATGTGCCCCATTTCCGGATGCACCATACCGTGCATTAATTTCCCATTCACCATACCGCCGCCACCGATGCCGGTGCCAATCGTCAGATAAATGAAATTATCCAATCCTTGTGCCGCTCCCCACTGGTTTTCACCCAAGCCGGCACCATTGACATCGGTATCGAAGCCGACAGGAACGTTTAAGGCTCGCCCGACGACTCCTGCGAGGTCGGCAAAAGCCCAGCCCGGTTTCGGTGTGGTGGTGATATAACCGTAGGTGGGCGAATTATGATTAAGGTCGACCGGCCCGAAAGTGGCAATACCGACAGCTGATAACCCCTTTTGCTCGCGGAAGAAATTGATTACCTGCCCGAGTGTCTCGGCAGGTGTAGTCGTAGGAATCCGTTTTACATTCCCCAAATCTTCAGGATTAGTCCCCACGGCACAAACGAATTTAGTGCCGCCAGCTTCGATGCCACCGTATAATGCACACATTATTCTTACCTGCCATTATAAATATCTGGAGCCAGCGAAGAGAGTCGAACTCTTGACCGACGGTTTACGAAACCGCTGCTCTACCACTGAGCTACGCTGGCAAGCCGAATCAACACAAATTATACCCGATTAAGGCATAAGTGAACAACACTACGCCGAATGGCTAATTTGATTGGCTACTACCCTTATGATACTATAAATTCATCGAAACACCGACCGCCTGGAGAGCTTTTACAGACTCATTTCCCATCTTAATATTACCAGGCAAATTCTCCGGTATTCAGGAAAACTATGCGAGTTGAGGAAGAGCTGGCACGATTTTCACCTCGGGAGGATATGCTCCTGACCATCGGGGTTTTTGACGGTGTCCACCTCGGTCATCGACACCTGATTTCCAACCTTGTAGAGCTGGCACACAAGCAGAATCTCCTGAGTGGTGTCATCACTTTCCGTCAACATCCGCGTGAATTGTTATCTCCACATAATATTCTTCCCTACTTGACAACGATTACCGAGAGAGAACAGCTCCTGAAAAAAGAGGGCATCGATACTGTCGTGGTCTTACCTTTTGACAGAGACTTAAGCCGTCTCAGCGCCCGTGATTTTGTCAGCCTTCTGAAAAAACATCTCAGGATGCGTGGCTTGGTCATCGGACCTGATTTTGCTCTGGGTAAAAATCGGGAGGGGAATTTTACCGCTTTGAGTTCTCTCGGTAAGGAAATGGACTTTACGGTTACCATCGTCCCTCCGAAAATAATCAATGGCGAAACGGTAAGCAGCACCATCATCAGGAAGGCTCTGGCAGAAGGTGATATGGATAAAGTAACACGTTTGCTAGGAAGACCATTCAGCCTTCAGGACAAAGTAATTCCCGGTGAGCATCGCGGTGCCAAATTAGGCTTTCCGACAGCTAATATGAGCATCGACTCGAAGAGAGCTATCCCGCCGGATGGTGTTTATGCTACTCTGGTCTACATCGACGGGAAAAGGTATCAAGCAATAACCAACATCGGAAAACGCCCCACCTTCGGTGAAGAAGATGAACGTATCATCGAATCTCACATCCTGAATTATCATCAGAACCTGTATGGAAAAGAGTTTAAAATTGAAATCATTCAGCGGCTTCGTGCTGAGAAACGCTTCAACAATATCGAGGAACTCAAAAAACAAATCGCCGAAGATGTGAAACGCGGCTCGGAAATTCTAAATTAAGTGAGAAACTAAAATGAGCGCAAAAGTGGATATGAACCGCCTTTTGAAAAGAGGAGTCTCGGAAATTATCTCGGAAGAGGAACTAGTCCGATTGCTTAACAGCGGCAAAAACCTGCGTTTGAAAGAAGGTTTCGACCCCAGTTCTTCAGATATACATATGGGGCATATGGTGGGACTTCGAAAACTGCGTCAATTCCAGGAGCTTGGGCATCAGGTTGTTCTGATTGTGGGGGACTGGACCGCACAAATCGGCGACCCTAGCGGCGCTTCCATCACGCGCCCAATGTTAACCGCTGAGCAAGTCAAAGCGAACGCCGAGACCTATATGAGGCAATTTTTCAAAGTGGTTGACCGTGAAAAGACAGAAGTGCGGTGGCAAAGCGAATGGTTCGGGAAATTTTCTCTGGCGGATGTCGTTAAATTGACCAGCAAATTCACGGTAGCGCAATTCCTCGCTCGTGAGGATTTCAATAACCGTTTCAAAGCGGGTAAACCGATTGCCATTACGGAATTGCTTTATCCACTGCTCCAGGCTTATGACTCCGTAATTGTAAACTCTGATGTCGAATTCGGCGGACAGGACCAGAAATTCAATTTCCTCGTCGGTAGAGAACTCCAAACAATGATGGGGCAACACCCCCAGCAGTGTTTTATGACATCATTGTTGGTAGGCACTGACGGCGTGCAGAAGATGAGCAAGAGTTTAGGAAATTACATCGGTGTGGATGAACCGCCTAACGAGATTTATGGCAAAGTGATGGCACTTGCCGATAATATGATAATCATGTACTTCGATTTGCTCACCGATGTGTCCGATAAGGAATTAGCGGAATTCCGCCGCCAACTCAGCGACAACTCTATCAATCCGATGATTCTGAAAAAACGCCTGGCGGTAGAATTGATTACCCAGCTATACAACAAGGAACAAGCCATTAAAGCCGATGAGAATTTCACTAAAGTATTCCAGAAGAGAGAGATGCCGGAGGAGATAGAGGAACTTAAAGTCAATGCGGATGAAGATATCCGTGATGTCATCACACGAGCCAATTTCGCCAAAAGCCGCAGTGAGGCAAACCGGCTACTTCAACAAGGC
Source organism: uncultured Dehalococcoidia bacterium (assembly GCA_903916765.1). GTDB lineage: Bacteria > Chloroflexota > Dehalococcoidia > Dehalococcoidales > Fen-1064 > Fen-1064. The sequence goes on from CAIWXV010000102.1 coordinate 47,662, forward strand.
GCCATCAGCATCGACGGCACAAAGATAACGAGTGGCAAAGTTTCTTATCAGAATGGTAATATTATTAAGGTGGGCAAACACCACTTTATCAAAGTGATTGTATCCAATAAATAATAAAGGAGAAAGATGGAAAACCTACGTGTATCCGGCCTAACCGCTTATCCCCAGAATGACCTTGTTCCTTTGACCGGCGCAGGTACGTGGGGCTGGAAACGGCCCTAGTCAATCTATTCTCTTCTAAAATATTAGCTGTCAGAACAGTACTTAACCCGCTGTAATAAAATCGCAGCGAATCAACGAAGAAATTATATATGTGAGGAAATAAATGGTAAAAAGAAATGTAAATTTTAATCCCGGCCCGGCGGCGTTGCCGCTGGATGTCTTAAAAATTGTGCAAGAAGAACTTCTTGATTACCAGGGTAGCGGAATGTCAATCCTGGAGAGTTCCCATCGTGCTAAGGAATTCGAAGCCATCAATGACCAGGCAATCGCGCTGGTACATGAACTGTTCGGACTGGGCACTGATTACCAAGTATTATTCATGGGTGGTGGCGCATCTACCCAGTTCGCCCTGGTACCGATGAACTTCATCGGTGATGGCCAGATGGCCGCTTATGTGGACACCGGCGAATTTGCTTACAAAGCCATGAAGGAATGTCAGATCGTGGCTAAAGCACACGTGGCGTTCTCCTCCAAAGAGGAGAAATATCGTCGGATGCCGAAGATGAGCGAGATTAAGTATCCGGAGAATGTGGCTTATCTCCACATTTGCTCTAACAATACCATCGAAGGGACTCAGTACCAGGAGTTTCCGAATGCCGGCAATATTCCGCTGGTAGCCGATATGTCTTCGGATATTGCCTCGCGGCAAGTGGATTTTAGGAAGTTTTCCCTGATCTACGCCGGAGCGCAGAAGAACCTCGGCCCGGCAGGTGTGACGCTGGTGGTCATTCGTAATGATTTTCTGGCAAAAGCCAAAACAGGTCTGCCAACCATGTTCAGTTACAAGACCTTTGTGGATAATAAATCATTGTACAACACGCCTCCGGTATTCGGGGTTTATATCATGAAACTGGTGTTGGAGTGGATTAAGAGTAAGGGTGGTCTGGCAGGAGTGGAGAAAATCAATGCAGCCAAAAAGGATTTGCTATACAGCACTATCGATGCCTCTCCGGATTTCTATAAAGGGGCTGCTGAGAAAGCCAGCCGGAGCTGGATGAATGTCACCATGCGACTGCCTACTGAAGAACTGGAGGCTAAATTCGTCGCCGATGCCAAGAAAGAAGGATTACTGGGTCTTAAGGGCCATCGCTCTGTCGGAGGCATTCGCTTCTCGATTTATAACGCAGTGTCTCTTGAGGACATACAGAAGACGGTCGACTTCATGGGTAAGTTCCGCAAGTCTGCCTGAAATTCGTGATACAAAAGCACACTAAATAATAAATATTTTACAGGATGAGGAAATAAGATGATGAAAGTTTTAGCTACCGATGGGGTTTCGGCGGAAGGGATTGCATGCATTCAGGACTGTGCCCAGATAGATATCAAACCTACCCCTAAACCCGAAGAATTGATTGCTATGATCGGCGATTATGAAGCACTGATTGTGCGCAGTCAATCGCAGGTAACTGCCCAGGTGATTGAAGCCGGTAAGAAGCTGATGGTTATCGGCCGGGCTGGCGTGGGTATCGATAACATCGATGTCGCCGCAGCTACTCAGCGAGGTATCGTGGTGGTCAATGCCCCCACGGGTAATACTATTTCTGCCACTGAGCACACCATTGCCCTGATACTGTCACTTGCCCGCCATATCCCCCAGGCAAATGCCTCTCTGAAAAGCGGCAAGTGGGATAGAAACAAGTTCATGGGTACCGAGGTCAGAAACAAGACCCTCGGAATCGTCGGACTTGGTAATATCGGAAAAGAAGTTGCACGACGCGCTCAGGCATTCGAGATGAAAGTCATTGCCTTTGACCCGTTCATTTCGGCTGAGTATGCTGTTAAGTTACAGGTAACAATGGTTACCCTTGAGGAACTATTCAAGGCATCGGATTTTATTACTCTGCACGTACCGCTGAATGCCAATACTAAGGGAATTATCGGTGAAAAAGAAATAGCAACGATGAAACCTACGGTTCGCATTATCAATTGTGCCCGTGGCGGCTTGATTGACGAGGAAGTATTAGCCAAAGCAGTCGCCGAAAAGAAAATCGCCGGCGCAGCAGTCGATGTCTATGCTAAAGAACCCACTACACAAAGTCCGCTTTTCGACAAAGATGCCATCATCGTAACACCGCATCTGGGAGCTTCTACGGCTGAGGCACAGGTCACAGCGGCGAAAGACGTCGCGGAACAAATCGTCGATGTCCTCAAGGGCAAGCCGGCCCGCTATGCCGTTAACATCCCCTTCGTCGCAGCGGAAACCTTTGCTGTACTGGCACCTTTTATGAAAGTAGCATCCTCGGCAGGCAATCTGTTATGCCAATTAGCTGGAGGCCAAATTAAATCGCTACGTATCAGGTACGAAGGAGAAATTGCCAACTACGATACGGCTATCCTCAAAACTTCAGTGCTGGGCGGTCTACTGGAAACCGTCAGCGAAGAACGTGTGAATCTCGTTAATGCCAATCTGGTAGCTACCAAACGCGGCATAAATGTAGTGGAGGAGAAAGTAGCTAACTGCGAGAATTATGCCAGTTTGATAACCCTCACTGCCACAACCACAGACGGGAGTACTACAGTTGCTGCAACCGTAATGCGCGGTGAACCGCAAATGGTTCGCGTCAATGACTATTGGATCGATATCGTACCTACAGGTGGCTATTTCCTGTTCAGCGACCACCTTGACCGACCGGGTACCATCGGTGCGGTGGGTAATATCACCGGCAAGGCTAATATCAATATCAATTCGATGCATGTAGGCAGACTGAAGCCCAAGGGACAAGCCCTAATGATATTGTCAATCGATGAACCTCTACCCGAAAAGGTACTGGAACAAATACGTGCAGTACCTAATATCAATACCGCCAAACTGGTAAGACTATAAATCAGTCGTAGGGCTCAAGAAAAACCTTCTTGAGCCCTATTTATTATCTGATAAGAGGAGATTAGGCAGATGGAATATGAAGGCTTGTTGTTGGAAAAGAAAGGGTACGTTGCCGTCATCACGCTGAACATTCCCGAAAAGCTCAATCCTCTCACCAAGAAAACGATAATGAGTCTTGCACGGGTCACAAATGATATCGCCCTCGATGACGAAGTTAGAGTAGTTATAGTTACCGGTGCCGGACGAGGCTTTTGCTCCGGTGCTGATGTCTCCGCGATGACCAATCCCGAAAGCGTATATGCATCGCGCTTCGAACGGATTCAAGTGACAGGTTATCCCCACGCCGATGCTTTCCCGAGACTGAATAAGCCTGTCATCGCGGCTATCAATGGTCCCTGTGTGGGCGGGGGGTTCTCTTTAGCACTGAGTTGCGATATCAGGATTGCCGCTGATACTGCCAAATTCGGCCTGTCTCAGGTGGCCCGCGGATTAGTCCCGGATTACGGGATGACTCTCTATTTGCCTATCCTCATCGGCGTTTCCCGCACTTTCGAATTAATTTACACCGCTGAAATCATCGATGCCGAAGAAGCAAAGAAACTAGGTATTGTCAGCCGGGTTGTACCGGGTGAACAATTGATGACTGCCGCAATGGAATTGGCAAATAAGATTGCTCAACAACCGCCATTCTCATTAGAATTGAGCAAAAAAATCATTTGGCGTAGTCTTCTGGATAATCTGAGTCGTCAACTCGACCTAGAATCGCTGGCATTCCAAATCTGCATCGGTACCGAAGACCACCGTAAAAGCGTCCAAGCCTTCTTGAATAAACAACCGCCGCCCAAATTTACCGGAAAGTAATAAACCTAGAATAACGGATTTACTACTAATCCTGCCGGTGCTTTGGGATAGAAATAGGTCGATTTCCGCGGCATCTTATCCTTGACATCAGAGATGGCTTTGATAAGCTCCGGTTTGACTGGTTTCAGCAAGAAAACCACCTGTTGTTCGCCTTTGGCTACCTGCTTAACTGCCTCATCACGGTCATGGCTGAAACTAACCCTTTTCTCGTCGCCGCTACCAATACCGAGCTCCAGAGTTTTCTGCAATATTAGATGGTCGAGAATGCTAACATCCAGATTACGGTAAATTTCACTATGGTCAGGGAACATCGACTGTCCGACAGTTCCAGGGTCCTTTAATTTCAACACGAAGAATTTATCATTACCGCGAACAAACATCCCTATCCTTATTCCATCTGGTTTGGCAAGAATAGTATCGAGTTTATACCAGATATCGGGAGATTTAGGCAATTCGGTCACTTCGAACGAGTCCTTTAGTTTTTCTTCCAATCCGCTCAAGACCGATTTTGAGAGTCCGCAAACTACACGGTGCGGTGCCAGAATAATCAGTCCGGGGTCGGCGAAATCCACAAGTGTCGTCATCACAAAATTAAAAGCGGCATCCGGTGAAGTATTGAGTTTACCGGCTAGTTGCTCGTTTTTGTAGGCAAGAGCACTCGTGTAACGATGGTGACCGTCTGCAACATAGAGGGGCTGTCCGGAAATAAGTTCGGAAAGCTGACGGATAGCTTCGGGGTCGGTAATTGCCCATATCTCATGCTTATCACCTTCGGGAATAGCGGTATCGATAATCGATTTTGCCTTGGTTTGTTTCGCCAATATCGAAGCGATTTTACGCTCCGGGTCCTGATACATCATCAATACTGGGCTGGTGTTTACTCGCAACGCCCTTAACAAATTATGGCGGTCTTCTTTAGGAGTGGAAAGAATATTTTCGTGGGGTCGGATAATCATTTTGTCCCATTCTTCCAACCTGACACGGGCAATAATGCCCCGCCGTACATGGTCTCTCCCCTGAAGATGGAAATAATGGTCGTGGAGATAAATTGCGGGCGATTGTTCCGGAACGAGGATTTTTCGCTCGAGCCATTGTTTTAGAGTTGCTGCAGAGCGGGTATATTTATTATTAGTAGGGGTATCATTACTGTTGCGGCGAGCATCTTCCAATCGGATAAAATTATGCTCATTGCGGGAGTGTAATTCCTCGTGAAACGAAGGGGAAATCACATCGTAGGGCGGACAAATAACTCCCGATAGGTCTTCTATAATCGATTGATTGTAGCGCAAGCCACGGAAAGGTTGAATTTCAGCCATAATACTTCTCCCGGGTAAAGAGTCTACTAATTCAGTTTACTTTATATTTCGTTAACGGCACAAGTAGCAAATTATCATTGTAATTTGTTGAATCAGGGAAGTACTTTTGTAGATTTTTGCACTCCCATAAATTGGAAAGTGCTAAAATAATGTATCATTGAGATGCGCCGTAACTAAAGATTTATCATTGAAGTCTTGACGAGTGGCATTTGGAGGGGAAACATATGTTGAGAACGTCTAAAGAGTATATCGACAGTCTGCGCCGGCTTAATTTGAACCTCTACCTGTTAGGTGAAAAAGTGGAAAACTGGGTAGATCATCCTATTATCCGCCCTTCGATTAATGCCATTGCCATGACCTATAAATTAGCACATGAACCTGAATCTCAATCTCTGGCAGTCGCCGATTCACTGATAAAAGGAGAAAAGACTAATAAATTCAACTCGGTTTTTAAGAGTACCGATGACCTGGTGAAGAAAATCAAGCTACAGAGATTACTCGGGCAGAGAACAGCCTGTTGCTTTCAGCGATGTGTAGGTATGGATGCCATCAATGCGATTTTCAGTACCACTTATGAAATTGACCAGAAACACGGGACGGAATACCATGCCCGATTTAAAGAATGGCTGAAATACATTCAGAAGAACGACCTCTGTGTATCGGGTGCTATGACCGATGTGAAGGGAAATCGTGGTTTGGCACCAAGTGAGCAAGCCGACCCGGATTTGTTTGTTCACATCGTTGAGCGGAGGAAAGACGGTATCGTTATCAAAGGTGCCAAAGCCCACCAGACCGGGGTGGCTAACGCTCACTATATGCTGATTATGCCCACCATGCGGATGCGGGAAGCGGATAAGGATTATGCGGTTAGTTGCGCTATCCCCACCGATGCCGAAGGAATTTCTCTCATTTATGGGAGACAACCCTGTGATACTCGCAAACTGGAAGGCGGTGATATAGATGTCGGCAATTACGGTTTCGGCGGACAGGAGGTATTGGTCATTCTTGATAACGTCTTCGTTCCCTGGGAGCGGGTCTTTATGTACGGCGAGTTTGATTTCTCAGGTATGCTGGTAGAGCGATTCGCTACTTATCATCGTCAGAGCTATGGCGGTTGTAAACCGGGTGTCGGTGATGTCCTTATCGGTGCGACGGCATCGATGGCTGATTATAACGGTGTCCGCAAAGCATCTCATATCAGGGATAAAATCAGCGAGATGGTTCATCTTGCTGAAACGCTGTATGGTTGCGGCCTGGCATGTTCTTATGAAGGTTTTAAGACGGCATCAGGGAATTATCAGCCCGATATCCTTCTTGCAAACGTTTGCAAGTTGAATGTCACCAGATTCCCGTACGAGCTTTGTCGATTGGCTGAAGATATTGCCGGTGGTTTATTAGTAACCACCCCTTCGGAAAAAGACTTCAGACACCCGTTGATAGGTAAATACATTGATAAATATCTGAAAGGTGTCCCCAATGTTCCTACTGAGACACGCTATCGTATGTTGACGCTTATCCATGCGATGACTATGGGGTTGGTATCTCCCAGTTATCGTACTGAGTCAATGCACGGCGCCGGTTCGCCGCAAGCTCAGAAGATTATGATTGAGCGGGAGACGAACTTCGAGTATAAGCAAAAATTGGCTCGCAGTATCGCTGGTATTGACCCCAGAGAAGACGTCCTGACGTAAAAACAGCGTATAAGGCTAAAGTTCTGAAATTCCTAGAGTAAGCAGAATCCAATGTTGCTTGACATTAATATGTGGTGCCCTTAGACTTTGATTACAGGTAGGAATGCAAATAACCCGAGTTTTATTCGAACGATGATAACGATTGTAGATTACGGTGCCGGTAATATCGGAAGTGTACAAAGAGCTTGTATGGAGATTGGCGTCAAATCCGTTGTCGTCAATACCCCTGCAGGCATCCAAAATGCCGAAAAAATAATTTTCCCCGGAATCGGCGCAGCACCTCCTGCGATGGATACTCTGAAACGGACAGGATTAGCTGCGGCATTAAAGCAGTCGTTCGAATCAGGGATTCCGATACTGGGGATTTGCATTGGCGCGCAGGTTGTTCTCGATAGTTCTGAAGAAGGGAAGACGCCTTGTCTCAGTTTCATCCCCGGGACGACAGTTCGGTTTAAACTGCGAGATAAATCACTGAAAATTCCGCATATTGGGTGGAATGTAGTAAAGGTGGTTCAGTCTCATCCCTTGCTCGAAGGTATCGGGAAAGAAGATGAGTTCTATTTTGTTCACTCGTATTATCTAAAGCCTGCCGATAGTGAGAATATCTATGCCGTTACTGACTACGGTGGAGAATTTTGCTCTGCTATTGGACAGAAGAACCTGTTTGCGGTTCAATTTCATCCGGAGAAAAGCGGTCGGTTAGGTTTGCAAATGCTTAATCGTTTTGTCGGATGGGATGGGCGAGTTCCCTCGAAATCAACAGAGAGTAGGAGCCGATAGGGATGCTCAGCAAGAGACTGATAGTATGTCTCGATGTTCGCGACGGCAAACTTGCTAAAAGCATTAAATTCGTGAACACGAAGGACATTGGGGATCCGGTTCAAAAAGCCCGCCAGTATTATGAAGACGGAGTTGATGAACTGGTGTTCTATGATATCACTGCATCGCAGAACAATCGGGATATTATGCTCGGTTTTGTCAAAGCAGTGGCTTCTCAAATCTTCATTCCTTTCTCAGTGGGTGGGGGTATTCGTTCCGTAGAAGATGCTACGAAATTGAGATTGGCCGGTGCCGACAAGATAAACATCAATACAGCAGCAGTAAAACGAAAAGAACTCATCTCGGAAATTGCCGGTGCTATCGGTTCGCAGAGTACCATCCTTTCGATGGATGTCAGGAGAACGCAAAAGACTGCAGAGATTACTTCCGGTTATGAGATTGTCATAAATGACGGCACTGCTCCGACTGGCATCGATGCTCTCAAATGGGCAAAATTGGGTGAAGAACTAGGAGCAGGGGAGTTAGTAATCAATTCCATCGACGCCGATGGCACTAAAGAAGGTTATGAGTTAATACTCACCCGGATGATTGCCGATAATGTGGGCATTCCGGTGATTGCCTCCGGTGGAGCCGGGAAACCGGAGCATGTTTACGAAGCGTTTACTGTCGGACATGCTGATGGGGCCCTGGTTGCTTCTATCGTCCATTACGGTGATTTTACCTGCCGACAATTGAAGGAATATCTCCATAACCGTGGAATAAAGGTCAGAACCGGGTTTTAATTCTTCCTCTCGGCTTTCACTATTATGTAGATTTTGATAAGATTGGTATTACCCTAACATGTGATGAGTTTTGTAGTTTTTATTGAACATGAAGTCAAGCGGTGCATTATTAAGGAGGTTTAATTATTATGGCAGGTAAAGGCAAGAGCGCAAAGAGCAAAGAATATATTCTCAAAGTGGCGAAAGAAAATAATGTTAGGTTTGCCCACTTGTGGTTTACCGATATTCTTGGTACCCTCAAGAGTTTCTCCATCACTATAGATGAGTTGGAGGGCGCTCTCGAAGAAGGAATGGGCTTCGACGGCTCATCCATCGAAGGCTTTGCGCGTATCGATGAAAGCGATATGGTGGCATTACCCGACCCGGACACTTTCCAGCTTCTGCCGCCGAGACCGAATGAAAATCACACTGTCGCTCGCATGTTTTGTGATATTCTGAAGCCAGGTGGTCGCCCCTTTGAAGGTGACCCCAGATATGTCCTCAAGAAGAATCTGAAGAAAGCATCGGATTTGGGCTTCACATTCTACGTCGGTCCGGAACTGGAATACTTCTATTTCAAGGATGCGAAGAGTACGGAAGGACTGGATGCCGGCGGTTATTTCGACCTGACACCTCTGGATGCCGCTAACGACTTGAGAAGAGAAACCGTTATCACACTGGAACAAATGGGTATCGGCATCGAATATTCTCACCATGAAGCTGCTCCCAGCCAGCACGAAATCGATATGCGTTATACCGATGCTCTGACGATGGCAGACAGTGTTATGACCTACCGTCTGGTGGTCAAGCAGGTTGCCATCAACCAGGGTGTTTATGCCACTTTTATGCCTAAGCCTGTATTTGGTATCAATGGTAGTGGTATGCATGTGCACCAATCACTCTTCAAGGGCGATAGAAATGCCTTCTTCGATGCGAAGGGTAAATATTATCTCTCCAAACTTGCCCGAAGCTATGTTGCCGGTTTACTGAAATATGCCCCGGAAATCACCTCCATCAACAATCAGTGGATTAACTCCTATAAGAGACTGGTTCCCGGTTACGAAGCCCCTTGCTATATCTCCTGGGCAAAACGTAACCGCTCCGACCTGATCCGTGTTCCTGAGTACCGACCGGGCAGAGAAAAGGCTACAAGAATCGAGCTGCGATCTCCCGACCCTGCCTGCAATCCTTACCTGTGCTTCAGTGTCATGCTCGCTGCTGGATTGAAGGGTATTGAGGAAGGGATGGAGCCACCCGAGCCGGTTGAGGAAAATGTCTATGAAATGAGTGCCGAAGAGCGTAAAGCTCGCGGGATTGCAACTTTACCTTCCAGTCTGGATGATGCCATTCGGCTTACGGAAAAAAGTAAATTGGTGAAGGAAGCCCTCGGCGACCATGTTTTCAATGCCTTCATCAAGAATAAGAAAGTAGAGTGGGACCAGTACCGTATCCATGTAACCAAATATGAAATCGATAAGTACTTACCCATTTTGTAAATCGAGACTAGTTTTTAAATTAAAAAGGCTGGTGGTCTTAAACTACCAGCCTTTTTGTTTGTCGAGATTTCAGAGTATTAATGCAGGGCGTTCTGTCTTATGACGGAGTAAAGAACTGATAACTGCTGTTACCTTCAGGCGCTATGATTTTAGGAGGATTATCTCCTAGTTTGTCTCTCAGCCTTTTAACGTATGATTCTATCAGACTGTTGTCAGAATAGTCTCGTTACCATACCTTTTTCGGTACTCTTTTTAGTAAGGGTTGTGCCTCTGGAAAAAGTTATGCATAGTCGGTCAAGATAATATTCGGAGACTATCAAAAGACCTAATCTTTAAGTATAATTAGATGGTAAGCTGAGAATCGGGAGGATTTGTTCGTGTCAAAAATAAACCCGCAGGCAATGGAACTCAATAATGTTATCAAGACTCTCAGTCCAACAGTGTATGGGCTGTTATCTCAAAGAGGTAAAGGAATTTATTTTCCTAGGAAAGGTATCCTTGCACAGGGGATGGCGGCCAAAGGAAAGGAAATAAACGCTACGATAGGTACTGCCTACGAGGATGACGGTAAACCGATGGTTTTAGCCAGCATTGCCCGTCAGCTTGAACTCGATAGCAAAGATGCGTTTCCCTATGCTCCGAGTGAAGGTATCAAACCTTTGAGAGATAAATGGAAAGAACTGATAAGAGAGAAGAACCCTTCTCTCGGAACGACGGAAATCAGTTTACCGGTGGCTACTTGCGGAGTTACTCATGGATTAAGCATCGTGGGTTATATGTTTGTTGAGCCGGCGGATAGTGTTATCCTTGCCGATCTCTTCTGGGAAAATTACGAGCTGTTATTTACTAATGGATACGATGCTGAGCTGAAGTTCTTCAATTTCTTCAAAAATAATTTGTTCGATATCGATTCATTCAGGGAAACGGTCAATGCAAAGCCCGCCGGGAAGAAAATCGTGCTGTTGAATTTCCCCAATAACCCTTCCGGTTATACGCCCACCAAAGATATGGAGAAGACGATAGTTGAGGCACTGACGGAATCTGCAAAAGCCGGTAATAAATTAGTGGTTATTCTGGATGATTCTTATTTCGGGCTTGTTTTCGAAGAGGGAATATTTACCGAATCGCTATTCTCGCAGCTGTCTCAGGCTCATGAGAATTTGCTAGCGATAAAGCTCGATGGTATGACAAAGGAAGAATATGCCTGGGGTTTCCGTGTGGGATTCATAACCTACGGTATAAAGAACGGCAATGCCACATTATATAAGGCCCTGGAAGATAAGACAGCCGGGGCTGTCCGAGGAACTATTTCCAATGCTCCTCATTTGTCTCAGTCACTCGTTTTAAAGGCCTTACAGTCCGCAACCCATGAGAAGGAAAAAGAAAGCAATAAAGAGAAGATGAAGGGGCGGTATTTAAAGTTTAAGGCAGTTATTGCGGCGCATAAAGAATACAAGGAACAGTTTGAAGCGTTGCCGTTTAATTCCGGGTATTTTATGTGTGTCAGGCTGAAGAATCTGAATGCAGATGAAGTCTGGGATTTGTTATTGAAGAAATACAGCACAGGAGTCATCTGTTACAGTGAAAAGAACTTGCTGCGTATTGCTTTTGCTTCGACCCCGCTCGATAAAATAGAGAAGTTATTTAATAATATCTATTCTGCTTGCAAAGATTGCACTGTGAACTAAAGGCGTGGCCATCCCAAGGGACAGGCGTTTTAAGAGATGGTATCTGAATGAGGCCATCTCTTTTCTATTGTAATTCCTCTAAAATTCCCTTTGCTTTTTGAGTTAAAGCTGGGTCAGTGTTTAGTTCGATGACCATATTGAAGTCATTAAGAAATATGCAAGAGAAATTACCAGAATCGCCGCTATTATTCCGCCCTCTTGACAAGAACTCCTTTTTTATGTTACGAATAATACGTAATAATTTTAACCTTTATTATTCCGGATTCATTGTTTTTCTAGCCAGAGGTTTGTGTTATCCCGATATGTCAAAATACATTTTTGTGACTGGTGGTGTTGTTAGTTCTGTTGGTAAAGGCATCACTGTCGCTTCCATCGGCACCATTCTCAAAAGTCGTGGCTTGAGTGTTTCCGTTCAGAAACTTGATCCCTATTTGAATGTTGACCCTGGAACGATGTCTCCTTACCAGCATGGGGAAGTATTTGTCACTCAAGATGGGGCTGAAACCGACCTCGACCTGGGGAATTACGAAAGATTTATCGATATCAATTTGACACAGGACTCGAATGTTACCTCAGGACAGATATATAGTTCTGTGATTTCTAAAGAAAGACATGGGGATTTTCTCGGCGGTACGATTCAGGTTGTGCCCCATGTTACCAATGAAATCAAAAGCCGCTTCAAAAAATTAGCAGAAAAATCGAAGGCGGATGTTATTCTGATTGAAGTCGGGGGTACGGTCGGGGATATCGAAGGTTTACCCTTCCTGGAAGCAATCCGACAGATGAGAAAGGATGCAGGACGTGATAACGTCTTGTACATTCACGTAACTCTTCTCCCTTACCTCAAATCTAGCCAGGAACTCAAGACCAAACCCACCCAGCACAGCGTTAATGAATTACGCAGGATAGGTATCCAGCCAGATGTAATTGTCTGCCGCAGTGATTATCCGATTGCGGATAATTTGAGAGATAAGATCTCGCTCTTCTGTGATGTCGAGAAGGAAGCGGTCATTCCTTTACCGACTGTTTCGACTGTCTATGAAGTACCCATTGTGCTTGAGCAGGAGAAGCTGGGGCAGTTGATTATCGATAGGCTGGGTCTTAATGTAAACCAGACCGACCTGAAAGAGTGGCGTAGTTTAATCATACGTCTCAAAGAACCTCACGAGCCGGTTAGTATCGCTCTGGTCGGCAAGTATGTGGAGCTGGAAGATGCCTATTATTCGGTGAGAGAAGCGTTGAAACATGCTGCTATTTATCATAATCGGGATTTGAAGCTTATCTGGGTGCAATCCGAACATCTGGGGAAACAGGAAGATATCGATTCACTACTGAAATCAGCCCAGGGTATAATCATACCCGGTGGATTTGGTGTTAGAGGTATCGAAGGTATGGTTAAGGCAGCGAATTATGCCCGTGTTAATAAAATACCTTACCTGGGATTGTGTTTAGGAATGCAGGTGATGGTAATCGAGTTTGCCCGCCATGTTTTTAATTCCAGCAGCCCTAACTCTACTGAATTCGACCCTGCTACTTCTTATCCGGTCATCGACCTGATGCCCGACCAGAAAACCATTGCCAGCAAGGGACATACGATGCGGTTGGGTAATTATCCATGTCAATTGGTGAATGGTACACATGCTAGTGAGGCTTACGGACAGGAATTGGTTCAAGAACGGCACCGCCATCGCTATGAATTCAATAATGATTTCCGGCAGATTTTGCAGGAAAAAGGTTTGGTTCTAAGCGGACTTTCACCGGATGGCAATCTGGTGGAGATATCTGAGGTAACAGACCATCCGTGGATGGTAGCCTGTCAATTCCATCCCGAATTTGGTTCTCGTCCTAATCGCCCCCATCCGTTATTCCGTGATTTCATTGGGGTTGCTAAGGATGTTCTTAGAGAAGGCGCTCAGACGGTATTACCTTTGGCGCCCTAGATTTTGAGAAGTGGAGTTAAGGTAAAAGATGCGTATTTTTCTGGATACAGCGAACATCGAACAAATCAGAAATGCCGTCAAACTCGGCGTTATCAGCGGTGTGACGACTAATCCCAGCCTTGTTTCTAAAGAAGGCACTAGTGACTACGAATCCGTCGTCAAAACCATTTGCGGTATTGTCGAAGGTTCTGTTTCCGCTGAAGTTCTGGCAGAAGATGCTAAGGGGATGGTTGAAGAAGGTCGTGTAAAGGCTTCATGGGCGCCCAATGTCGTGGTTAAAATACCCATCACTACTGCCGGGTTGGAAGCCACCTCCATTCTCAGCAAGGAAGGCATCGGGGTTAATGTGACACTGTGCTTCTCTGCCAATCAGGCACTTTTGGCGGCACTTGCCGGTGCAACCTATATCAGTCCATTCGTCGGCAGGCTCGATGATATCGGACAAGACGGCATGCAGGTTGTAAAAGATATTGTGGAAGTATATAATCATTATAAATTACCCACACAGGTCATCGCTGCCAGTATTCGGCATCCTCTCCATTGTCTTGCCGCCGCTAAAGCGGGAGCACATATTGCGACGGTTCCTTACAATGTATTATTGCAGATGGTCAACCATCCGCTAACCGATATTGGCATCAGCCGTTTTCTCAGTGACTGGAAGCGTGTTTCTCGATGATTAGTAACTGAGATATTGAAGCCATCTTTAATGAGCATTGTTTTGCTCTATTATTTTCATATTTTTAATACAGACGATTATCGTCATTATAAAAATTATCTTAAACAACAAATTTATAACATTCGAACATGGAAGTTCGGGCGGAGGTCAGGAAATGGATATCAGTCAATTGGAAAGTAAAACTAAGGAAGAGCTGCTTGAGGTCGCTAAGGACATGGAATTACCCGACTGTTCAAGTCTGGAAAAGCCGGACCTTATCCGACGTTTGCTGCAGGCAGATGCCGGGCAACAGGGTAATATCTTTTGTAGCGGCATCCTGGAAATAATGCCGGACGGTTATGGTTTTTTGAGACAGAGCAGTTTACTCCCCAGCCAAGCTGATATCTATGTTTCCCAGTCACAAATCAGACGCTTCGGATTGCGCAATGGCGATAAAGTTACCGGTCAGGGCAGACCGGCACGCGCCGGGGAAAAATACATCAGTCTGCTCAAAATCGAAGCCATTAATGACCTCAACGCAGAGAATGCCAGAACCCGTCCCAACTTCGCTTCTTTGACTCCTACCTTCCCGGATAGACTGATTAATCTGGAAATCCCGGGGAATAGTCTCTCGACCCGACTTCTCAATTTGATTGCACCTGTCGGTAGAGGACAGCGCGGCTTGATTGTTTCTCCGCCGAAAGCCGGTAAGACAATCTTGCTCAAGTCCATCGCCAATGCCATCACCACCAATTATGAAGATATTCACCTGCTTGTCTGTCTCATCGGTGAACGTCCTGAAGAGGTTACGGATATGAAGCGCTCTGTCAGAGGTGAAGTTGTTGCCGCTACTTTCGATGAGCCGGTAGAGGATCATACCCGTGTGGCAGAATTAGCCTTGGAAAGAGCCAAGCGTATTGTGGAAAGCGGCAAAGATGTGGTTATCCTGCTGGATGGTATTACACGTTTAACACGCGCTTATAATCTGGCAATGCCGTCAAGCGGCCGTACCCTTTCCGGTGGTATCGACCCCGCGGCACTGCACCCTGCCAAACGTTTCTTCGGTGCTGCCAGAAATACCGCCGAAGGCGGCAGTCTCACTATCCTTGCTACTTGTCTGGTAGATACCGGTAGCCGTATGGACGACTTAATTTATGAAGAGTTCAAAGGCACGGGTAATATGGAAGTGCATCTCGACCGCCGTCTTGCGCAACGCCGTATTTATCCTGCTATCAATATTGAACTTAGCGGTACCAGACGTGAGGAATTACTGCTCGATGAACAGACCTTGAAGCAGGTCTGGCTATTGCGCCGGATGGCGGCGATGATTTCCGCCGATTCCGTGAACTTTGTCGAGGCTACGGAAAGAGTGCTGGAACGCCTGCAAAAAGCAAAGACCAATGCAGAGTTCCTGATGAATCTTACTAAAGACGTAGATTAATTCTTGCCGGCCTGATTCCGGACCCGTTGGAGAAAAAGGTGATAGGTAACCTGATAAACGAGCAGTTGAAACAGTTACCCACCAGCCCGGGTGTTTACCTGATGAAAGGCGCCGATGGCACAATCATCTATGTTGGTAAAGCCGCTGACCTGAATAACAGGGTTCGCTCTTATTTCCAGGCGTCCTCCAAGCTTACTCCGAAAATTCAGCAGTTGGTTGTCGAAGTCAATGAGCTGGAATTCTTTATTACCTCTTCCGAATACGAAGCGCTCATTCTGGAAAACAATCTTATCAAAAGGTACCGTCCGCACTACAATGTGCGCCTTAAGGATGATAAAACTTACCCCTACATCAGAATCGACATTAACGAAGATTGGCCCACGATTTCTTCTACACGGCGATTGAAAGATGATGGGGCTCGTTACTTCGGTCCATTTACCAATGCGTGGTCGGTCAAACAGACTTTGAAAGCATTGGAGAGTATTTTCCGTCTGCGTACCTGTAGCCGGAATATCACCGGAACAGATAAGCAACCTTGCCTCAAATATCACCTTGGACACTGTCTGGCTCCCTGCATCGGCGCTGTCAGTAAAGAGGAATATAAAGAGGCGATGAAGCAAACCATCCTCTTTCTCGAAGGTAAGGGGGAAAAGGTTGTCCATGAGCTCGAACAACAGATGAAATCGGCTGCGGAGGCTCTGGATTTTGAAAAAGCCACGAAGCTACGCGACCGGATTCGTGCCATCAGGAGTGTTATCGAAGGGCAGAAAATTGCCGCTAAAATCAGTGGCGAAGAAGACGCGATTGCCTTTGCTACCGATAAAGACCAGGCTTATGTTCAGGTATTCTTTGTTCGTGGCGGGAAACTCATCGGGCGGGAGAGTTTTGTCTTGACCGGTACCAATGCCGAAGAACCATCGCAGATTATGACCAGTTTCGTGAAACAATTTTACGATTCTGCCACCCATATCCCGCCGTTACTTTTGCTCCAGTACCCCATAGAAGATAAAGATGCCATTCAAGAATGGCTCAAGCAAAAAAGACAGGGGGCTGTCAAAATCGCCATACCCGGAAAAGGCAATAAGAAAAAGTTATTGCAAATTGTTGCAGAAAACGCCGAGCAGGGCTTACGGCAGATGAAAATCAAGCAACTTGCCGCCCCATCGACACTTGATTCAGCCCTGAAAGAACTTCAGGAAAAACTCGGGTTACCGCGTTTACCTGTTCGATTGGAAGGTTATGATATCTCCAACATTCAGGGTAAAGAAGCGGTGGGGAGTATGGTTGTTTTTGAAAACGGCAAATCAAAACCTTCCCATTACCGGCGTTTCCGCATAAAAACAGTACCTGGAACTAATGATTACGCAATGTTGCAGGAAGTGCTTAAGCGTCGTTTTAAGCACGTTGCATCGGATAGGGTTGCGACAGTTGCAGGGGAGAGTTGGGGAATTTTACCGGATCTTGTCCTGATTGATGGCGGGAAGGGACAACTTAATATCGCCCTGTCAGCAATGAAAGAAGTCGGTGCTGATAAAATACCTGTCGCCAGCCTAGCAAAAGAGAATGAGGAGATTTTCATCCCGAATCGTAAGACTGCCATTGTCCTGCCGCGAAATTCTCATGGGCTTCAATTACTCCAGCGTCTACGCGATGAATCTCATCGTTTTGCCGTTGCCTATTATACGAAAGTGCACAAGAAGAAGACCTTCACATCAGCGCTCGATGGAGTTTCCGGCATCGGTCCCAAGCGTAAGCGTGCCTTGTTAAAGCAATTCGGTTCGGTGAAGGCTATCAAGGATGCCTCATTGGCAGACTTAAAAACTGTAAACGGCATAACATCTGCTCTGGCGGAAAGATTGAAAGAACAGTTGGGATAAACAGGTAACTTGTAGGATGGAGTGTCTTAACTATTTCTTTCTTGCTTTGTATCTTCCCAAGCCTCGGCGAAGGTTTTTATTCACGAAGATTCTTTATTGCTTTGTTTGACGATTCAGGCGTATTTTGTTATATTGATTTGAGTGGCAGGATAGCTCAGTTGGAAGAGCAGAGGACTCATAAGCCTTTGGTCGTGGGTTCGACTCCCTCTCCTGCCACCATTTTTTCTTCTACACCTAGAATACCACAAGACGAACAAGGGATTACTTTAAAATATGCAGTTGATAGTTTCTTGCTCAACTGTAAGGTGGAAGGTAAAGCACATACTGTTGTTAGAGCAATCGCTACAGCATCATTATTATCTGGCACTTTAGGGTTTTGGGTTTATATAATTATGGCAATCGTTGTTCCCATAGAATCCTAACAGTCATAATTTGCCGCCGGAGGATTATTTAATGAGAAAGATGGTATCCTTACTGGGGTCGGGTTAATATATTCGGAAAGGGATGCTAATTTATGGGAATTAATAATCATACAGATGCAAGCCTAGTGGCTAAAGCTGCCGATATAGCCGCTCTAGTTGACTACCAAAGAGGCGCGGTGGTTAGCCGGACGATAATCGAGCATAATACCGGCACGGTAACCCTTTTCGCTTTCGACCAAGGTCAGGGCTTAAGTGAACATACTGCATCATTTGACGCTCTAGTTCACGTTATCGACGGTGATGCGGTCATTATTATTGACAACCATAGCATTAACCTGAAAAGTGGTGAAGCAACTATAATGCCAGCGAACCGGCCACACGCACTGAAAGCTGATACCCGGTTCAAGATGATGCTGGTGATGATAAAAGATATCAAATAATCGTACGCATCGCTGGGTAATGCTCTCCATGTTGGTTCAATGGTGATGCTAATCAGATAAAAAGCTTAGCAGAAGGGGAGTGTAAAGCCTCCTTTTTTGTTTGCGAATTTGTAACAGAGATAATATAATCAAATCCGACTGCGCAGCACGAGGAATTAACGATTACCGGCACCGAAGGCTATCTTAACTCTAGCAACAAGATAAGAAGTGGTGGTGCTATTGGAGGCAGGTCACTAACACGGAGGGGAAATTTAAATGAGGTCGAAGTTAATAATTATCGCCGGATTTACAGCATTGCTAACTTCCAGTATCTTGTATTTGGTTGACTATCTAATATTCAGGGATAGCCAGCAATTATTGATTCAGCTGGTCGATAATCTATCTTTCATTCCGATCAGTGCGTTCATCGTGGTTGTAGTACTAGAGCGCTTACTCGCTCGTCAAGAGAAGTTGCTAATACTGAGTAAGTTAAACATGGTAGTAGGTGCCTTCTTCAGTGAAGTCGGCAATAGTTTGATCCACAGACTTCTCAATTCTTATGAACGAAATGAAGAGATTGCAAAGAGTTTTTCAATTAGTAGTAGCTGGACTCGGGATCGTTTTAAGTCGGCAATAGCTTCTTCCGCTTCTATCGCGTCTGAACCAAATGGACGCGTAATTAACTTTGAGGATTTGAAGGCCTTCTTGACGAGTAAACGGCAGTTTCTGTTGGCCCTCTTAGAGAATCCTAATCTGATGGAGCACGACAAATTCAGTGATCTGCTTTGGGCTATTTTCCATCTCACTGAGGAACTTGAAGCTCGGTCTTCAGTTGCAGACCTATCCGGCCCTGATCTGAAGCACATAGAAGGAGATATTGGACGACTTTACGGTCAATTGATTAGTCAATGGCTATCACACGCAGAACATTTAAAGGATAAGTACCCGTACCTATTTTCGCTTGTCGTCAGGATGAACCCTTTCTTAAGTCAACCATCGGCAATAATCATATAGATGACTTGATCTGGTGCCTTGAACTAGAGCTTTCTTGAAGAACAAAGTGGGGTGACGTGCCTCCCATAATGCTACCACCTCTTACGCGTTGCCATGGCTATTAAAATAGCTTCCGGTGCTGTGGTTGATCAATATTCCCATTGTGGTTGCTTTGTGATAGTAATGGTTACATAATCTCGGCAAGTGTCACTAATCAAATTTACGCAGGACTTAACGGGGATCCCGATGTTTGTGCAATGGTGAATAACATCGGTTTGAGTGCCTGATGACTGCTTGCTGATAATATCGACAGGGATTAGGCAGTTAATCTCTATCTTTTCTGGTGTTGCTAGCACTCTTACGGCGAGAGCTTCAAAGGCGAGTCATTTCTCATCGTCAGTGCATTGCTCGGTGCTTGCCGTAGAAGGTTTACGCTCCGCTATTCAAAACTACGAGGAGCGCCACTGCTTGATTAAGGAGAAGTATACTGTGAAAGATTAGTGCATTATTTGTCTTCTTTCTGCCCTTTTTGCAATTCTTCTATTAACTCCTTCACCTTTTTATTGTCAAACCCTATACAAACAGCGCTACCGATAAAGAGCAGTATGCCAGCGAAAGTAAGCGACCAACTTAGGGAGTCCATCGTAAAAAGAAAGATATAATGCATTAAGAATGGAACTATTGCTGCTAATAATATACCCACTATCGCTACCATGTTATACAGTGAATTATTGTTTCTTGCTAACCTAATTTTTTCTTGCATGGTGACAATCCAGGCGCGCTCAGAAGCAGCAGTCGTGAGCTTGGCCCCACACTCAACACAAAATTTAGCAGTTTCACTTACCTTGCTATTACAGATAGGACAATTAGTCATTTTGTTCCTCCTTGATATTTCATATTAGCCGTAGCCTTACGTTTTTTCAAGTGCTTACTTAGCGCGGAAAGTTATTTACAGTTCAATCCACAGTCGGTCGGTCTGTAAGATATCAAGATTTATTTTATTTTTATCCTTTTCCTAATAATCCCTTAATAATTACTTGCTAGTATAGTTTATTGAAAGGAGGTGAAATGCAGATGACTCGTAAAAAGAAAATTATTATTGTCAGCTCAGTGCTGGCGGCTCTGGTAATCTTCGGGACTATCGGCGGCATTGCACTGGCAGACAACTCCACCAGCACCAATCCTGCCAGTACATTTGTCACTAAGGTTGCCTCAATTCTGGGGATAGACCAGACCAAGGTACAGAATGCATTCGACCAGGCGCAGAAGGAAATGCAGTCCGAAGCGCTCGATACATGGCTGGCGCAACAGGTAACTGACGGTAAAATTACTCAGGCACAGGCCGATGCCTATAAAGCGTGGATGGGTGCCAAACCGTCAGGATTCGAGGGATTAGGTCCCGGCTTCGGTGGTGGATTCAGGGGCGGTCGCGGCGGCTTCATGTGCCCGCCGGCGAATACTGCTACCAACTAAGTTGACCATACTCAGAGCAAATTTAACAAGGCAAGTATAAAATTCATGGAGAGAGAGGAAAACGTTTTCCTCTCTCTCCATTTTCGCGGTATATCGTTGTGCCAGCTCTAAGCTTTCCCGCATTCCCGGGCCCATTTCTAAAGTAAATACAATTGACTTGTTTTTATGCGGAGCTTATAATTTTCTTGATGCCATATTGATTGATGTGGGGAAAATATGGTGATTAGTACAGGAAAAGCCCAAGCTTCGGGGAATGTCAGTGAGAACTGGTTTCAGGAACACCTTAACTGGACAATCCTTTTTGTTTTTGTTCTGACCTTACCTCTTAGTAATGTGATTACAAACATTAACATGGGCATCAACAATAATGGGGTTATTAGTTCGTTGTTATTGTTGATACTGCGGCTTCCATTCTACGTTTGGATATTACATATTAAGAAACGCAGTTACTGGTGGCTGATACCTCTCGTTGTGTTAGGTAGTGATGTGCTAGTTAACCACATTGATTTTCTTTTA
>CAIWXV010000103.1 GCA_903916765.1 uncultured Dehalococcoidia bacterium
CCAGATATCATCGCAGGAACTAGCATAGGTGCAATAATAGGTGCCCTCTATGCTGGAGGGTACAAGCCTCGCGAGATCGAACAGCTTGTATTGGGACTGAACTGGAAGAAGCTAATTTACAATAGGAACGTTTGCCTTTGTAACTGATTTGGAGTATCATAATATAGTAGTCCGAATTGGTCATTTCTTGCTTTTCCTGTATCTTCTTCTCAAGTATTCGATGGCCAAATTCCTACCAACTATTCACACATAGTAACTCAGAGTATTAGTATCTCATCTTCCCTTATTGGAGCAATTCCATTACAATCGGCCGGGCCTGATTTCCCCGCTAACTTTGGCTTTATTTGCACCTGCACGTAAAAAAGGATGGTTCAACATGCCCTTTGAGGTAACTTTACATTCAGGAGAATCCCAGGAATCCCTGCTCCGTCGCTTCCAGAAAATGGTCCAGATAAGCGGCATATTGAAGGACTTCAGATCCCACCAGCGATTCATGTCGAAACGTGATGCTTACTTGGTCAAAGCAAAAAATACCGTCAGAAGAAAACAACGTCAGAGTCGATAGCTGTTCGAAACAGCGACTACACGAGACGAACCAAAACAGGCATTCTTTCACGGCTAGCGGCACTCAGATATTTCTAGCGAACGATATCTTTAGAGCAATCAGGAAGGTGAAAAATGACCATTAATGCACTGACCATACCATCACAAGAGTTAGAAACAGACATCATGAAAGAGCAGGAATCAGCCCCTAAAGAAGAAGCTTTGCTGGAAATAGAGCTGGATGCCGAGGGAATGGAGCCTGAAAAGCCGGCAGCGGAGGTTCTTGATGCAGACTCTCAGGAAGTAGACGATGACCCAGTACGTCTTTACCTACATGAAATTGGTCGGGTACCGCTTCTAACAGCAAGCGATGAAAAGACTACCGCGCGCCAGATTGAGATTGGAAAACGTGTTTCCGCAGTCAAACATAGGCTTGAAATACAGGGAGAACATGCCTCTGCCAGCCAGATTTTCCAAGAAATAGTAAAGGATCTCGGGCTATCGTGGGAGATTATCCAAAAACTTCAAGAGAATATTGGTTTGTCGGAAAATACTAGTTTCCATCAGACTATTACAGATGAGAAATTCAGGGCTGCTATCGATGGAGTGATTGACCAACTCATGGTGCAAGCCATCGCCGATAAGCTGAACTTGCCTCTGCAACCAGTAGAGGCCCGGCTAATTGCCCTTTCGGTAGAAATCGCGCTTCTGCCGGAAAAAGTCCTGACAGCCATCGGTCGGAAAACTTTGCTGGCAAATATTCCAAATCTGGTGATTGAACAGAAGTTCATTGAGAAACTCAATGCGAATGAGTCCTATCTGTATGAATACCTTGAAAGCATCCAAAGAGCAGAAAAAATTGCCACCGATTATCTCGCTGAGGCTAATTTAAGGCTGGTAGTCAGTGTTGCCAAGAAGAACATCGGGCACGGAATGTCTTTGCTTGACCTGATTCAGGAGGGTAATATCGGCTTAATACGGGCAGTGGAGAAGTTTAATGCACATAAGGGTTTTAAATTCAGTACCTATGCTACCTGGTGGATACGGCAGGCAATTACTCGTTCCATCGCTGACCAGGCTCGCACCATCCGCGTACCCGTGCATATGATTGAGACTATTAATAAGTTATTAAGAATAAGCCGCAAACTCACGCAGGAGTATGGCCGTGACCCTACTGCCGATGAAATTGGTCAAGAATTAGGGCTTTCAGCTGCTAAAGTACGTGGAATAATTAAAGTAGCCCAACTACCTATTTCGTTGGAACTACCGATGGGAGAGGAAGCGGACAGTCATCTGGGTGACTTCATCGAGGACCGTAATGCTATACAACCTATAGATAGCGCATCCAACCAATTACTCAAAGACCAAATTAACGAAGTCTTATTAACTTTGACACCAAGAGAACAAAGAGTATTGCAACTCAGATTTGGGTTGGAAGATGGGAGAAGCCGGACGCTGGAAGAGGTGGGTTTGGAATTTAAAGTCACACGTGAGCGCATCCGTCAGATTGAAGCTAAAGCTCTTCGCAAGTTGCGTCACCCCAGTCGAAGTCGCAAACTCAGGGATTATCTGGAATAAGATGAACATTAGATTCGGACCTTTATCCGGGGTTGATTATTAGCTAGTTCCCAAGCTGTGTGACATAATGGCATAAGGGTTCTATTATGCTAAATGGTAATTGATTATGGCAATACCTAATTTATAGAAGGAAGGTAAAAAGTGGTAGCAACTCTAAAATTCAAAAGAGGTTCAGCACTAGTCAAATCTCGGATGAAAGCAAGGCAAGATAGGAGAAGAAAGGCAAGGAAACTGGGGAGGAATTTTGAAGGTTAAAAATTGTGAATTGTCCTCTGTGGGCTAAACCTAGTCCATAGCTGCATAATTGGCAAGTCACGAAGAAATTTAAATGGCTGGGTAAAGCTATCGAATTTGACAGTTTTACCCAGCCATTTTTATGGGCTAATAACTAATATCTTTTTACCGGGTTCGTTTTGCGGTAACAATCCGAACAGTAGACTGGCCTATCACCACGAGGTTCAAAAGGCACTTCGGTATCTTTGCCACACGTGGAGCATTTCACGGGAAACATCTGCCGTGGGGCTGACCCGTAGTTTCTACTTCCAGAACCGCCACTACCTCCAGACATGCTTTGCTTTTTTGCCGCGCGGCATGCGGGACAGCGCTTGGGCTCATTAGTATATCCTCTGGATGCAAAACTTTCTTGCTCTCCAGCGCTGAAGGTGAAGGTAGTTCCGCAATCGGAACAGGTAATTTGCTTGTCAGCATAACTCATTTGGATGACCTCCTTTTTCATACTCGGTTAGAATCTTGGTCATCCAATAGTTGATGGAGGATTATGATGTTCTACCAATGGAAAACCTCGCTAAACCTAATGTGAGCATACACCTAATTAGTTAAATTTACAAGTGCGTGCTGGGGGCAGCTTGTGGTTAGCCTTTTGTCTGATTTTATGTGTTGCTATTTATAAATGAAGTATTAAAATCTGACCTGATTATATTGATAACGTGAAATACGATTTTTATTATACATCATATCAATGGAAAATTAGCAGACATATCTACTTGATAAACTCGTATTTCAGTGTTACTTTTCTTGAAAAGAAAACACATACCAAACGGTCGGAATTCTTTTAAGATAGTACTTAACAACAGGGAGCAATGAAACCAGTTGTTTGTTTAACATGATAGCCGCCAGATTATTGAGGCTGGAGATAACGTCAGTGCGGCAGGGATTAAGGGCTTACTCTACAGGACACCTTAAGCACGAGAAGCCAGAGCACTACAACCCGGAGCATCGGACTGGCTCTTTGCAAGATCCATAAGCCAGTCAGGGATTCCGCCA
>CAIWXV010000104.1 GCA_903916765.1 uncultured Dehalococcoidia bacterium
CAAGTTGATGGAGAAGCTCTGAAAGTTTCTTTTCAGCCTCCTTCTTTGTACCTTTAACTGTAAACCATGATTGAAGGTACTTGCCAGTATTGGGGTCTTTACCTCTCCTGATTACAACTGAATAGCTGTTATCACTTCTCTTTACTATGTGACCTCTCATAATGAATCACCTCCAAGACGTTTGCATATATCGTCTAGTCCTTCCTGAAATTCCCCGGGGGCTTGATTGTGTAGGACTTGGTCTTTTTGCGACTCCATAGGATAGAGAGAATGGGTGTCGTATGATTCGGGGATTGCAGACATTACAAGTTTTCGAAGCTTGACGATGATGTCTCTAATAGCCTTTGGTTTCAGGTCATTCCATTTGGGCATTTTGGCGATATAGGATAAGTATCTCAAATATACCATCCTAGTTTCAAAATTAGGAAAATACTTACTGGAGGATGGTAAATCATAGATTAGAGAATCTAAATCAAATATACGATTATAGGTCTTCTCATCAGGGTAATTGTAGTTGGGGTCTAGAGGCTGGAGGGCATGTATAAATTCTTCCGCAACGCCTCCATCTTTCGCTAATTTTTTGTAGGTATGGTGAACGAAACCTATAGGTTGATTTAAGTTTATGTCAGTAATATGGGCTGTGAATCGTTCCCATTCTCCCATAGCAAGTAAACTATCGAGATGGTAAGTCTTAGCCGGTGTTCCATTCAAAATTGATAAATTCTCTTCAATAGCGTACCTTAACGAATCGAACCAAATATCCGTTATATCTTTGTGTTTATATAGTGTGTAGAGTCTGGAAACCCATTTGGCATGTCTTATCGTGAAAACCACATCAACGGCAATAGAATAGCGCCATATCTCTAAAACATAGGGAATAGCCTCAGGGGGTAAAGGGAGACTATTTAGTGCAAGCATATTCCAAGGTTGGTTCTCGTCAACTTTGGAATTAGACTGATGTAATTTCTCTCGTTCTCGTGCTTCCTCTAAACGACTCTGAACTGTCCTTAATGAAGGAATTTCTTTACCATAGCCTTTTGATTGCAGTCGTTTTATTAGAACGTCGTGGACCTGTTTCCCTGATGGCTCATATTCGTACAAGTCTCTCAAATCAACAAGTGCTTCGATTATGAGATTATCCACTTCTTTTGAAAGATGAATTCCTCCCACTAATATCCTCCTTGTGCGCAAGCGCAATATTTAAGGCTGAATAAATGTATTTGCGCAATAATATCCTAGCTGTAACGAACTGTATTATATAGTATATGCATAGATTATACGAGTGTTGCGCAATGTTGTCAAGTAGGAGGTATGAGATGGATAAATTGCTACTAAAACCTGCTGAAGTTGCAGAAATGTTAAGAATTGGACGTTCTTTAGTTTACGGAATGTTGGCTACTGGTGAATTGCCATCAATAAGAGTGGGTCGCTGTATAAGAATACCTAGTATATCACTAGAGAAGTGGATAAGTGAGAGACAGAACGGAAAGGGCGATGACAAAGGAGGTGGCGGTGTCAACCGCCCCTCCGTCTAGGTTGGGTGAATAAGTATGACAGATAGTTTCTCCCCATTAGTCTATGAAGCTATTAGCCTAGGCGCTGTGGTTGAATCAGTCGAGGAAACAAGGTCTGTTCCGGCGACGAAGTCGCCCGTATCCTCTGGGTTTATCTCGTTACCCGTTAATGTTCACAAGGATAATAAGGTTGTCTTAACTGGGAAAGAATACCATCAACGGGAAAGTTTTAGATATTATCGGGAAAACCTTGCTGATAAACGTGTGCTACTGGATAATCTGGACGATGGCAAGCTGGCAAAAATTGTGAAGCCCTCTGATGCATCCAGGTACTTCCCAAGGGGTCGTAAACGTATCAAGGCAAGGATATTCGGTCGTCTGGGGCGATGGTTCAACTGCCCTGGCTTACTTATGAGTCTCACTTTCGACCCAAAGAAAATCAGTCGTGAAGATGCTTGGCATTTAGTAGGTTTATTGCGACGTGAGTTTATGCGAAGGGTTAATATATGGCGTCAACGACATGGTATGACAAAAGTAAAGGTTCTATCGGTGATTGAAGAACAACCGGGTACTGGATATCCTCATGTGCATTTGGTCTTTCCTTATTTGAAGTGGATTGCACCTATGGAATTTCTTACTGAAAATTGGGGGCAAGCTAATAATTCAGTTGACATCAAGGTCAAGGACTCTATGTCTCCGGTGTCTTACGTTTGTAAGTATATTTCAAAGCTTGAAGGGTGGTCTGACTTAGCACTATCATATCTTTGGACTAATAGGACTCGGCTTTACTCGATGTCCAGGGAATATGTTCTACTTGATTATTCAGGCAAGCGTATAACAGAGTGGTCATTCGATAGGTGTTTGAATAGGTCTCAAGCAATTAATCTGGTGGTAGGTGGTCTCGGTGGGTATAATACTTTGCTTGGGGCTGACGACATAGTGGCAGAAGTTTTAGGTCAAAAGGGGTTTACATGAAACTCCATAAAAGCAAGCTGACCTGAATCAAGCCTTGAGAATGAAGCCGATATAACACTAGGCTAAGTGAACTAGCGGAAAGTGAGCATAGCGAACGGTATCGGCGTAATGAACAAGGGAAAAAGCCCAAAGGGCGAAAGGTTGAGACTATTACCACAATTTTTTATCTAAAAAGCTTTTTTTCGTTTTACTTGGTGATTCAACTTCGGGTGTTTGGTTTTTAGATATTCGACCTTTATATCGCCCTGTTAATATTGTGCCTTCAGGGATATTATCCAAGCTATTAATATCGTTAGTTATATTAGAATCAGGTACATTATTGACAGCCCTATCTTTTGTAGAAAGATGGACTGTTTTTTCTTTTAGTTGAGGCTTGTTTTCATTTGATTTCTCTTCAACTGCTGCCCAAATTAATGCTGCGAGCCATCCAACGAAAGTCCATCCCGCAAACAAATTTAATAGAAAAATGGCTAAGGAACGTTTTTTATGACCTCCCGATGCAATAAAAGAAGGTAAAAAATATAAAATAAGACCGATTATAATAATTACAGTTACAAGAATTATACCCAAGCCTAGAAAACTGCTTAAAAAATGTTCAAGTCCAAACATGGGTATCCTCCTTTAGTGTAGTCAGCTATCTTCATTTACGTTTATGAATACTGTTAGAATATCACAAAGTTTAAAATATTTAAAGGATTCATTATGCTAACAAATTGCTAACAGAGGCGGTATAATAGGTGAACACATAACGGCATTTTACGTACAAAATGGTTGCTAATCGCTTTCCAGAAAAACACGAATTTGAACTCAAAAACACATCGCAGTATAATACCTGACAGACTTCGAAACCGGGGGTCGTGGGTTCGAATCCCTCTAGGCGCGCCACTTTTTGAAGCTATTATTGCCATCAGTCGACCATCTCCCTATAATAGTGATTAATATTGCATTTTTTCGGTGAGAGGGGACGGAGTATGGCGAAATACACCATAGATTTCCAGCCGGTAGGGCGTCGGGTAGAATGTTCGGAGCAAGAGACGGTTCTGGACTGCGCCCGCCGTTCCGGTATCGGTATCAATAGTATTTGTGGCGGTGTTGGTACCTGTAATGCCTGCCGTGTCCAAATTGTAAGCGGTAAAATCTCCAAGCCGACGGACATCGAGTCGGGAGTATTTTCACCTGAGGAATTAAAAGCCGGTTGGCGGTTGGCTTGTCAGACACATATTCCCGGCGATTGCAGGATATACATACCGCCGGAGTCGATGACCACTCCTCAGCGTTTACAGGTGGAAGGATTAGAAATCAGCGTAATACCCAAACCTACGGTAGCTACTTACGATGTGCAGATAGATGCGCCTTCCCTCTCCGATTTGAGAGCGGATGCCGAACGTCTACTGAAATCACTGAACCACCAGTACAATCTACGTTGCCGTCAGATTGACCAATCCGTTCTTCATACGCTCTCACCGCAGTTACGTTCAGAGCAATGGCATTGCCAGGTCGCAGTCCGTGGGAATGAAATCATATATGTCAACAAAGCGGGGAGCCGTTGTCTCGGATTGGCGGTTGATATCGGCACGACAAAAATTGCCGGCTATCTGCTCGATTTAAGCAATGGCAAGGTTCTGGTTTCCCGGGGATTGATGAACCCGCAAATCAGCTACGGCGAGGATGTTATTTCCCGCCTGACACAATCGATGATTTCAGAGGAATCCGGTAAACAATTACAAAGTTTGCTGGTAGAATCCCTGAACCAAATGGCGGCAGGAATGTGCTCAGAAGTCGGCGCTAAAGTCACGGATATTGTAGAAGCGGTGGCAGTGGGCAATACTGCGATGCATCATCTTTTCCTCGGTTTGCCGGTCAGACAACTTGCCGTATCTCCTTTTGTGCCTGTTATTACTTCTGCACTGGATATCAAAGCGCGTGAACTGAATTTAAAGTTTGCCCCCGGGGTTTACGTGCATCTTTTGCCCAATATCGCCGGATTTGTAGGAGCCGACCATGTTGCTGCTTTGCTATCGACTGGGATGCGGGAAACAAAAGATACCTCTCTCCTGATAGATATCGGCACGAATACCGAAATTTCCCTGGTCAAAAAGGGCAGAATTACGGCGGTGTCCTGTGCCTCCGGGCCTGCCTTCGAGGGAGGTCATATCAAGTACGGGATGAGAGCGGCGAGCGGTGCTATCGAGCGACTGAGGATAGAGGGGAATGCCGTACATTTACAGACAATCGATAATGTGCCGCCGGTCGGTATCTGCGGTTCAGGGATTCTGGATGCAATGGCACAGCTTTATCTGGCAGGAATAATCGATAAAACTGGTAAAATGACAGACAACTATCCACGTGTCCGCAACGGACAGAAACAACGCGAATTCGTTCTTGCGGAGAACCCTGAAATAGTTGTTACTCAGCAGGATATACGGGAGTTGCAATTAGCCAAGGCGGCAATTCGCACGGGCATACAGGCACTTTTGAATGCGCATCATTGTACAGACGATGATGTTCGGCAGGTAATCATTGCCGGGGCTTTCGGTAGTTATATCGATGTATCCAGTGCAATTGCTATCGGAATGTTGCCGTCATTACCGCTTGACCGATTCCATCAGGTGGGGAATGCCGCCGGCGCCGGTGCCAAACTGTCGCTGATATCTCTGAGCCAACGCAATTTGGCACAGAAAATAGCTGAAAATGTGCATTATCTGGAACTTGCCGGTACGCCTGATTTTATGAGATTATTTACTGAAGCAAACTATTTGGGAAGATATCGTTTGGAAGATAGCCGTAGAAGATATCTCGATTAAAAGATATAGGGAGGCAAAAAACGTGCAAACCAAGGTAACCAGTGCCAAAAAAGAAGTAATCATCGGGACCGATTTGCCTGTTATGCTCATCGGCGAACGTATTAATCCCACCGGTAGAAAGAAACTCACCGCCTCATTGCAAGCGGGTGATTTGGAGATGGTTTGTAGCGAGGCTGTAAAACAGGTGCAGATAGGGGCGGACATCCTGGATGTCAATGTAGGGGCATCCGGTGTGGATGAAGTGGACATGCTTCCCAAAGCAGTTAAAGCTATTATGGGAGTCGTCGATGTTCCTTTGAGTCTGGACAGCGATAATCCCAAAGCACTGGCAGCAGCTCTGAAGGAATACAAGGGCAAAGCGATTATTAACTCCATTACCGGACAAGAAAGCTCGATGAATCAAATCTTACCGGTGGTGAAAGAGTACGGTGCAGCTGTCGTCGCTTTGACGATGGATGAGGATGGCATTCCTGCCGATGTAAATCGTCGTTTGGCTATTGCATATAAGATTGTAGAACAAGCGGCAAAACTCGGCATCCCGAAAGAGGATGTTATTATCGATTGTCTGGTAACGACCGTTGCCACGGATAACAAAGCGGCGGTTGTAACCCTCGAGACTATTCGTAGAGTCAATGCCGAGTTGGGAGTGAACCAAACAATCGGCGCCAGTAATATTTCCTTCGGACTGCCGGAACGAGAGTTTATCAATACTACCTTTTTAATTCTGGCAATCAATGCCGGTGTGACCTGCCCCTGCGTAAATGTTGCCAAAGTACGCCAATCCGTGCTGGCTACAGACTTACTTCTGGGCAGAGACCGATATGCTTTGCGCTATATCAAGGGTTACCGACAGATGCAAGCTCTGGGAATAGTTCCATAGAATATCAGTCTATATCGATTATTCTTGACAAACGAACCGAATAATATTATCATTTTCGAAATACTTATTAACCATTTTACAGAGTGGATAATAAACAGAAATGTTTTAGAAGATAAGAAAGTAAGGACTATTTCTATAAAATACGCAAATTATATCATGGATTAAGCAAATCTTAACCATCAGGGCATCGTATAAACAAGGATGAACCAACCGTATTATCGCTATACCATGAGTATTTCTATTTTCGATTACGGATTAAGAAGGGAATGAGATGAGAGCTTATGTTATCATGCTTTTGCTCTTAAATACCCTCAGAAAATCCGTGCTCTCATCCTTTCCGATTGTGCGGGTACCGGTATGTTACCCAAAGATACACCGCCTAATTTTCATCAGTTGGTGGCACGTCAGTTGGAATCCGGAGAGCAAGTGGTTCGCGAGTATGGAGTCATGAAACATACATATCGTGCGCTAGCTGAAGGTAATGTTATGAAGCCAATTATCGGAAATTCTGATTACGAGAATCAGTATTTAGAACGTATGGCACGGTTCCCGTTTAATGGTTTTATTAATGCTAACCGATTCGTGATGCAAACCGCTATAAAAAATTTAGAGAAAACAAGGGAATTGAAGATGCCGACACTCGTTCTTATCGGAGAAGAAGATGTGGCATTGCAGGCCGGGGCTGAATGGCTAAGGGATACATTGCCCAATAGACGCTATGTTTTTATTACTAAGGTGGGACATTCTATACCGTGGTTTAAACCCGAAGCATGGCGGAAAGCAGTAGAAGACTTTCTTGATGATTTTGAAAAAGGGAAAGATATCAGGAAAGAGATTACACTCTAGAGAGAAAACCTATCAATTCGGAATGATGAAAAGGCTCAACCGCTACAGTGTTGAGTTTTTTCATTTATTGCAAAATATCTGCTAGTACCAGGTGGGTAATTTCTTCGTCCGGCATACCGATGATTTCTCTTAGCACATACTCGTTATGCTCACCTATCAAAGGAGCTCTGCGTATTTCATAATTGCAGTTAGAGAGTAGGAATGGAGGTCTTGCGGTACGATATTTGCCGATTTCCGGATGATCGACTTCCCAGAAGAATCCTCTGTATCTTAAGTGAGGGTCGTGGTCTAGCATATCTTCGGCGTTTTCCAGAACTCCTGCGGCTACTCCTTCTTTCTGCAGCAGGGTCATTATTTCTTCAGGCGAGTAATTGAGTGTCCATTCCTCCACCAGTTTATCCAGCTCATCTTCATTTTCTTTCCTTGCCTGAAGTGTAGCAAATTTAGGGTCTTTGAACCAGGCAGGATTTTTCAGAACTTTGCCGAAGCTTTGCCATTCCTCATCGGTAAATACGGCAATAGCACACCATCTGTCTTTACCGAGACAACGATAAGCTCCATGCGGTGCGGCATAGCTTAAACGGTTTCCTTCTCTACCGGCAATCCGATGGTTTGCAGTGTAATCGAGGATAGAGGCTGTCATAAAGTGGATACTAACTTCATATTGTGATATTTCGATATATTGCCCCCTACCTGTACGTCGGCGATAGGCAAGGGCGGCCAATATTGCCATAGTGCCGTAGCGCGGGACTATATAGTCAGTGGGTGCTCCAATATATATCGGTGCTCGGTCAGGCCAACCGGAGGCATTAACTAGTCCTGCTAGTGCGGATAACTGCATTCCAAAGCCTGGGTGTTGGGCGTGAGGTCCTGTTTGTCCCTGCATACAGGTACTTAACATAATAATGTCGGGCTTAATTTTCCTCAACTCTTCGTAGTCTAAACCGAGTTTTTTCATTACACCGCTGGCAAAGTTTTCCACTACGATATCGGCTTTGGCAACCAGTTTCTTCACGACCTCTATTCCCTCGGGTCGTGTAATATTGACAGTTAGACTGAGCTTACCAGTATTGAGCCAATTGAAACGTCCGCCGCGGTTTATTCCGATGATGCCATCCTTGGAAGGGAGTTGTTCACGAAGAGCATCGGGATGGCTTGTACTTTCTATCCTGATAACATCAGCTCCATAATCAGAGAGGGTTTTAGTTGTCATGGCACCAGCCAGATACCAAGCAAAATCTACAACTTTTAATCCTTTGAGCGGCATTTTCATATTATCATTCATTTCTTCTAATCTCTCTTTATTAAAACCGGTTAAATTATCTTGGCTTTTTCCAATGTCTTGAGTTTCTTCGGCAGGATGCCTAATTCCTTCTCATAGATTTCCCGGTTGTGTTCGCCGATGAGAGGTGCACGTCGTGATACTACAGGTGGTGTTCTAGTAGCTTTGGCGAAAGGTCCCGGATAGGTTATTGTTGTACCCAACTCAGGGTGGTCTAATTCTACCCAGAAATTTCTAACAGCGAGTTGTTCACTTTTCAATATGTCGGAACTATCATATACTGGGTAGAGCATAATACGTCGTTTTAAAGCGCCTTCGAGGAGTTCTGCTTTGGTGTGCGACATAAAGAACTTATTTGTGGGCTCTTCTACGCGGTTCATTACTTCCTGGCTTACGGTTTCGAAGTCAAGCTTTGTCCAATCGAAGGCGATGAGAAAGTCATCAGCCATCCCCTCGCTTTTCATCCATTCGACGAGAGGGGCGGAGACTCTGGTTCCAAAGGGACCACCCCAGTAAAGCCACATGACATAGCCATCTTTACAGTGCCATAGCCATGTTACATGGACGCGGCGATGCCCAAATAGCCTGTAACATTGAATCGTCTTCATCGTGTCCCAGTAGGGACCATAAGACTCTAACCCTTCAGCGATACACTCCTGTATCGAAACATCGACATGTTGCCCTTCACCGGTCATTTCCCGGTGGTAGAGAGCTACCATCGCACCCACGGCACCTTCGGATGCTGCATGATGATAGCAATGGAAGGGATAGTTTATACGTAGGGGAGGACGGTCGGCGTCGCCCCATTGGTACATCTCTACTCCCATTGCCCATACCACTATATCGGGTCCCTTAAAGTTTTTATAAGGTCCTGTTTGTCCGAATGGTGTAATAGAGACCAGAATTATTTTGGGGTTAACCTTTGTCAGTGCGGAATAACCTAATCCCAATTTGTCCAGATACCCGGGTGCGAATGATTCGATGACGAAATCGGCAGTCTTCAGTAATTCCTTGAAGATTTTCTGACCCTCGGCAGTCTCAATGTCGAGGGTTATGCCTCGCTTGCTAGTATTAAAAGCAAACCAGTAGAGACTTTTCTGGGGGTCGATTTCATCGTGATAGAAGGGGCCTATGGAACGTGAATGGTCACCACCCGGCTTTTCAATCTTAATAACATCGGCTCCGGTATCCCCCAGTATTTTACCGCATAGAAACCCTTTTTCATCGGTCAAGTCTAAAACCCTGTACGGACTGAGCATATTATCCGTTTTAGCTATCTCTTCCACAGTGGTAGTCCTCTACCTGAAAATTAAAAGTCTAGCAAGATGATTTTATTAGCATTCTTCTAGACATTGGCGAATTTATAATATCACGGAAATAAGCAAGGCGCAATTTGAATGAGCACATTTTGATTCTAGTTGAAGCTTAAATGCCCAGAAAAAGTGTCAAGGAAAAGTGGGCAGAGGTCAAAGACCTCAACTATATGGCAGAAATCTTTCAGGTTACAGAGATGGTAGCGTGGGTGAGACCGAGAACAATGGGATTAATCTAGGTTGCACTTTCCCTGTTAGCAATATTCTCGGCATGAGCTTTCTGGATTTTCTCAAAAGACATCGGAGCATTAGCAAATAATAGACGGAATCAGCCGCTAATCGGATTCAGTTGGTGGTGACCGGTACTTGCTGACATAATTCCGCAATCAGTATGTTCAGAGCGAGTTCGCCATCGTATTTGCTTGTTTTGATAGCGAGGTCAGTTTCCAGTAATTGTTGGTACACCTGTTTGATTCGCGGCATCGAGTAGCGGCCGGCTTGTTCCAGTGTCTTACGGACGACATATTCGGAGGTGACTCCCAACCGTTGCCGTATTTCCATTTCTTTTAGCCCCTGTTTTTTCAGGTCTCTGGCTCTGACAATCAGACGCATCTGCCTGTAAAGCATCGCCAGTAGGTAAGTAGCGGTGGCTCCCTGTTTCAGCAATTGTTGTAGGAAAGCCTCCGCTTCGTGGGTATTAAATTCCATAATGGCATCTACCAGTGTGAACACGCTGGTTTGTTGGGTGTAACTCACCAGTGTCTTGACATCTTTTTCTTCGATAGGGCGATTTGCAGCATACGACACAAGCTTGTTTAGTTCACTTGACATAATCCAAAGATTACTTCCTACTAATCTGACCAGCAGGTTGATTGCTTGAGGAGTTATAGTGCCTCCGTCTTCGGTAACATGCTTGCTAATCCACTGCCGGAGTTCTGATGATGACAGTATGGGAAATGATTTCATATTTGCTTTAGCGGAAACCATTTTTAGCAAGGGATTAGTATCCTTAACTTCGCTTTCTACCAGTATCAGCACGGTGGTTTCCGGAATTTTGGTGAGGCAGTCGCCTAATGCTTCATATCCTGCAGAGTGATGGTCTGATTTTTTTGTGCTCTTCGCGCGGCTGGCGTTTGCCCTGACGGCAAATCTTTCCAGTAAACCATGAATAATGACCAGCCGTTTATCGGAAAGAAACGGTGCCGATTCGCATACTGCCCTCAGTTCATCCACTGTAATTTGCCCACCATCGAGTACATTGGTGTTGGTAGCCAGCATTTCGGAGTTACCGATACTTTTTTTGATACTCTCCAGCTCACGGGCAATGGGGAAATCATCTTGTCCCGATAGTATGTATAACAAAAAATCCCTCTCAATATCTCCCTTTACGAAAGGGAGAGGCTATTTACAAAAAAGGGGAGACCATCCTCAGTATTCTTTTGGATTCCCGCCTGCGTGGGAATGACAAGGGTAGATTGACGCACATTCGCTTCGCTCAGTGCAGGTTATTACCTCTTCCCTCAAGGGATGTTTGCTTCTAAATTGACTCTTATTCCATAAGGTGAGGGTGTTGCTCCAAAAGTCTGCCTACTCTTTGCCTCTAATTAGTTTCTTTGAAACAATTATCCAGCCAGTTTCTTTTGCGTCAGCCAACCCCTTTTCCAAGATTGTCACTAATTC
>CAIWXV010000105.1 GCA_903916765.1 uncultured Dehalococcoidia bacterium
AATACCAGTACTCTTATCCGTTATCTTTTCTCTCATTGGATATAATAACTCGGATAGTGGTTGCTACAAAACGTTTACTCAGAAGAAAGGTATTGCTCATTGCTCGTTTAACTACCCGTGTAACTGGAAAGTCAGTGCTATCGAAGTGGGCACAGATTACATCTGTTTTGAAGTCGATAGTCCAATTTATAATAAGAACCTTTCCTTCTGGTATTTCTTGGTGTGTTTCCCGAGTCAAACATCAACCACTTCAGATGCATTCAGAGAACATGCTTTATCATTGACGCAAAATTTATTGGAATCCCAGATAATAGAAAAAATGAATACCGAAACAGCAGGGCAACCGGTAGAATTAATCGTATCTCTGCATTATGTAGTCCAACGTAATGCAGAATCATTACCTACTATTGTCAGGATTTGAGTTTTGAGCAGGGTGACCACGAGTGGCACATCACTATGGTTGCCGACCAATCGGTAGCCGAGACAGAACAGTTATATTTCGAGCAGATGCTGAAAACCGTCAAGTTTTTGGAATAACAAAAAATAAGGAAAATAGGAATGGCGACGTAACTTCTACCCCTTCGATTTGGCTGCCGATTCAAACCTATTTCGCCGTCATCAATCCCCGGACACTATTGAGCAAGAGAAGATATTCCCGCCCGTAAGTATCCTTATCCAGCTTATCGAAAATATCAAGCGTCTTGTCTTTTGCCCTGATAAGACGAATAATTTCCTCGTCAGTTTTGCCTTCTTTAATCGCCGACTGTGCAATCTCATACCACAAATAAACCTTCTTCCTGATATCATCCAACCGTTTAACTGCATCATCATAACAACCGAAATGAGCATACCCCAATTTAACAGGATGGAGTGCCAACATTTTATCCAATGACTTCATATAATCACCGATACGAAATTGCGGCGGGGTTGTCAATCTCAAAAAACCATTCGTATAGACTCCTGCCGAATCGCCAGCCAGTAAAACGCTATCTTTTCTATCGAAAACCGAAAGATGATGTGCCGCATGTCCCGGTGTTAGATATATCTCCAGCACTATTCCCTGTCCCAGATCAATATGCATCCCTTCTTCAGCCGAAACAATGCGATTATCGGGTACAGGGTCATAACTGCCGTAGTTCAGTGCCGCTTGGCCGAGCACTTCAACGCTGGATTTCCACAGTACCGTGGGGTCGACAAGATGAGGACGTCCTCGCTCATGGACGACGACGCGGGCATTTTTCATTTCCCGAACTGCCATACCAACTCCACCTGCATGGTCGATATGAATATGGCTCAAAATGATGTAACCGATTTCAGCAGGACTGACACCCGCTTGGGATAAGGCTGATAATAAACCGGGGATTGATGCCTTAGGACCCACATCGAATAACGCTTTTGTATCTCCGTTCAATAAATAAGTACCGATAAAATCCTGGTACCCGGGAATCGGCGGAGCGGAACTCAAATACTTTAGAGTAGGATTGATGTTATAAACTTTGGGGTAGTAAGATTTACTTTCCAACCGACATGCCCCTTTCTACACGTGGTGTCAGATTTATTCCCCAGATGTTATAAAAACCGAAAACAAACTAATAATTGTTACTCGATGTCACCGGAATTCAAGAAACTGTTCTCCATTTCCTGCACATCCCCGACCAATGTCGGGATAACATCATGATGGGTAATATCAAAACGCAAAGGAGTAATAGATATAAAGCCGGAGTGAATTGCCCAGACATCAGTACCTTCTTCGAGTTGTTTAACTGACGAATCATCAAGCTTAAAAGGATAATCTATAGTATAAGTGCCCGGGATTTTGGATAATTTTACATAGCCTGTGGAGGCGGCTCTGGTAGTAACGATTCCCTTAATCTGTTCTTTCGAGATATTCGGGACATTAACATTGAGAATGGCTTCAGTTTTCATTTTGCCGTCTTTGATATTCAGAGCTAATGTCTCAATAAACCGAGCTGCAACACTAAAATTTAATTCCTCTTCACGAGTCTGATAGAAAAGCGAGACTGCGACAGAGGGTATCTTACGGAAATAACCCTGCAATGTCGCCATCACTGTCCCTGAATACGGAATATCTCTGCCGACATTTGGTCCGAGGTTAATACCGGACACAACTAAATCGATATGTTCTTGAGATAAACGACGTATTCCAAGGAAGGCACAATCGCTCGGCGTACCACCGATAGCATAAGCGCGGACTCCGGGAATCGAAGACGGTTTTTCGACGATGCTCATATCACTGTGCAAGGAAATACTGGCACTAACACCGCTCTGTTGCTTATCCGGTGCAACGACCAAAACCTGTCCTACCCGCGCCATAGCACCAGCTAATGCCCATAATCCTTGAGAATCTATGCCGTCATCATTGGTAACAAGAATATTCATCTATCTCTCTTTAATCATATTAGTTTTTCTCCTCAGTATCTGTCAATTTTCAAACAATCTGTACCTTATACTTGACAAAATCATCTTAATAATCTAATGCTTGAGTTAATAATTCTACAACTACTAAGTAAAAATTAAAGATTTATATGGCTTTCGGCATCATTTTGATAGTCCTTTTGGATTGTTGGCATTAGGCATACTGATAATAATCGTCAGTATGCTTATTTTAGGCATCCGAAGAATGTCCAAAAAGAGTAAACCTTTGGAGGCACAGGCACCCGTAAAAGCAGTTACGGAAAGTCCTGCTCAAGCTGTAAAGCCTCCTGAAACTCCTCCAACCACTACGAACAGCTCACCTGAAAAACCTCTGCAAAAATAGCTTCTTTCTCTTCTGCTATCACTGTACCTCAGAATTTCCACGACCTAGCAATGCATACTTTTGTGTCATATAATTGACTTAGTACCAGTGAACCCACAAGGCAGGTAAACTCCCATTTCTATTAAAATTAATTGGCTTCTAAGGCGTTCAGTAGCTTCAGCTGATCTGACAAAAGAACAGGTAAGAAAAAGTTTACGCAATAGCGTACTGGATGGAGCCGGCTATTCAGCAATGCTGGGGTTTACTCAAAACTATATCATCCCTTACGCTCTGGCGTTGAAAGCTTCTGTAACCCAAATTGGTTTACTTTCCAGTATCCCAAATGCGGTGATGGCTTCAACCCAGCTCTTTTCCCCTTTTCTCTCAGAAAAAGCGGGAAGTCGTAAAAGCTTCATAGTACCCTTAGCTTTCGTGCATGGCTTAACATGGATACCAGTCCTTCTCACTGTTTATATATTCCCCACCCAACAAGTATGGTGGTTGATATTTTTCATCACACTGGGTACCATTTTTGACTCAATGTCTGCCACTCCCTGGAGCAGTATGATGGCAGACCTTGTTCCTGAGGAAGTGAGAGGACGCTATTTCTCTTCGAGAAGTAGAATTGCTGGTTTTGTGGCAATGATTTTTTCTTTCATCGCTGGTGGAATATTACAAGCCTTCACCAAAAATGTATTTACCGGTTTCTCAATCATTTTGGGAGGAGCTTTTGTCTCCCGCTGTTTCTCGGTTTATTTTCTAGCGCAAATGGATGAGCCGCAAGCTGCAATTACTACCAAAAACAATCAGCAAAGTATCTTCAAACTAAGCAGTATACTGGGTTCTACCAACACCGGTAAGTTTATCCTTTACAGCGCACTGATAAACTTTGCAGCCAATATAGCAGGACCGTTTTTTTCTGTTTACATGCTCCGT
This sequence comes from uncultured Dehalococcoidia bacterium, assembly GCA_903916765.1. GTDB lineage: Bacteria > Chloroflexota > Dehalococcoidia > Dehalococcoidales > Fen-1064 > Fen-1064. Next base: position 3,695 of record CAIWXV010000105.1, read on the forward strand.
GACTTAAAAATGAATTACCTGACCTATGTCATTATCGCTTCCACCGCTACACTGGTAACTCTGCTATGTCTGCCTTACTGGGGAAAGCGAGTCGACCGCTTCGGTAATATCAAGGTACTGAAGTTTACCTCTTGGTTGATTCCTCTTATACCGATAATGTGGCTAGTCAGTGCTAATGTTTATTATCTCTGTTTCGCACAAGTAATCTCAGGTTTTGCTTGGGCGGGATTCAACCTCGCAGTCGGTCTTTTTATATACGATGCCACACCGGCAGAGAATCGCACCCGTTATATTGCACTTCATTATGCAATGATGTATGGGGGTATCTCTCTCGGTTCGCTTCTGGGAGGTATCATAACTCCTCACTTGCCCGTCCTGAAACAGAGTAATTTAATCACTATATTTTTGATTTCCGGTTTAGCTCGTCTCGTGATAGTACTAATCTTCCTGCCTCGTATCTCAGAAGTACGTCCGGTTCCAAAGATAAATACTAAGGAATTCCTGTTCAGTAGTACTGATTTAACTGAACTAAAAAATTTCGGTAAGCACTGGCGAAACCGCCGTCAATAAATGGTGATTTTTGACAGCAATGAAAATATTTTACCCAAATTTCTCAAAAACTATTGACAACTACTACAGCAAATGTTATATCTTGATGAAAGAGACTATATTTTGATGTTAAGCCGATAAATATAATAATCCGCTAAACTCGAGTACAGTGATGGAGGTAAAAAGATTGGTAACCAAATCGGCAATGGCTAAAGCTATCATGGCAAATGAGGAGGAAGAACCTCCGAGTAAAACGTCTACCATAAGAGAGGCAAAGGAAGAAGAGCCCCCAAGTACGGGCTTTGTCTCCAGAAGAAACAGGCTCTTTAGTCACGTTTCAGCTTCAGACTGGAACGATTGGAAGTGGCATTTCAGGAATAGAATCACTTCTGTCACTGAGCTAGCACGCGTTATTTCATTATCTGTCAAGGAACAATCTCAACTCAAGTTGGTAACCGCAAAGTATCCTCTTGCAATTACTCCTTATTATTTATCCCTCATCAATCTGGATGACCCAGATGACCCCATTCGCAAGCAATCTATCCCTTCTATCGAAGAAATAAACATGGGTTCCATTGGCATGGAAGACCCGCTGGAAGAAAAAAGGGACTCCGTCGTACCAGGGCTTGTTCACCGTTATCCTGACCGTGTTCTGATGGTACTCACAGATATTTGTCCTATGCTCTGCCGTCATTGCACACGCAAACGCGAATGGCATAATGGTGGTTGGGTACGTTCCGATGAAGAAATTCAACTAATGCTCGATTACATACGGCACAACCATACCGTGAGAGATGTTATCATTTCCGGCGGTGACCCGCTCACGCTATCCACGCCGCGGTTGGAAAGCATCATTGCCAAAATCAGAGCAATTGAACATGTTGAAATCATCCGTATCGGTACCAGATTCCCGGTAGTTCTACCTCAGCGTATCGATGCAGAATTATGCGATATGTTGTCTAAATACGGCCCGATATGGCTAAATACTCACTTTAATCATTATCGAGAGATAACTCCTGAAGCCGCACAGGCTTGTGACAGGCTTCTGCGCAGCGGAGTGCCCGTTAATAACCAGACCGTGCTACTCCGAGGTATCAATGATTCCGTAGAAACGCAGATGAAATTGTGTCATAACCTGCTCAAGAGCAAAGTGCGTCCTTACTACCTCTTCCAATGCGACGAGGTACAGGGCACCGAACACTTACGTACCCCTGTAGAAACCGGCATTAAGATAATGGCGGGGTTGCGAGGACACACCTCCGGACTGGCGATACCTACTTTTGTTATTGACTTGCCTAACGGCGGTGGTAAGGTACCTATCCAACCCGACTACATAGTAGCAAGAACTGATGGTGAACTGATACTGAAGAATTACCAGGGCCACCTTTTCCGCTTCAGGAATCCCGGTAGTTTAGCATCTGAAGCAGAACTGGCAACAGACGACAAGGCATCACTGGATACGAACAAAATTCCAGTACCGGTGGTGAGGAGATAACATATGCGGGTCGGGTTATCCTACGACCTTAAGGAAGCCGTAATCCTTAAGGATGCAGTACCGGATGATGCTTTAGAAGAATATGATTCACCTACTACTATCGAGTACATCAAAAGTGCACTCGAAGGGATAGGTCATTCTGTAGTCAAGTTGGGCGGCGGTACAGAATTTATTCTGAACATTCTTCAAGAGAAGGTTGACATCGTCTTTAATATCTCCGAGGGGCGGGGGAACTATCGCAGCCGTGAAGCGCAAGTACCTTCTATCCTGGAGATGCTGGATATACCTTATATTGGCTCGGACCCGCAGTGTCTTGCAATCTGTCTGGATAAGGCCCTCACCAAGAAATTAATTGTACAAGCTGGTATTCCGACACCGGCATGGCGTATGATTACCAGTCTAAAAGAATTAAGTGCGATGTCATGGCAGGGTTTTCCGTTCCCGGCGATTGTCAAACCTGCCTATGAGGGTTCGAGCAAAGGCGTGCATCACAATTCGCTGGTGGATAATCAGAAGCAAGTCATTGAAACTGTCGCTGAAATGCTGGAAACCTACAGTCAACCGGTATTGGTAGAGCAATTCATCGATGGAGACGAGATCACAGTAGGCGTCATTGGCAATTCCCCACCTAAGGTGCTGGGGATAATGCGTATCCTGCCACGTAAGAATAATAATCGCTTTGTTTATACGGTTGAAGTGAAGAGAGATTGGAAAAATTTAGTTGATTATGAATGTCCGGCACACCTCAATGAAAAGACAAAGGATAAGATCAACTCTTATAGCTTAAAAGTCTTCGGGGTTCTGGAGTGTCGCGACTTTTCACGGATTGACTTTAGAGTTAGTGCTGATGGCATGCCATATATGCTGGAGATAAACCCATTGCCGGGACTAGGTGATTATAGTGACCTGGTCATTATGGCAACTAAATTGGGCTGGAAACATGAAGAATTAATTGCTTCAGTATTTAGCGCTGCGCTAGAGAGACATCCGCTATGTGTACAAAGATAGCTATCGTTTATAACGAGCCGATTGCAGGGCGCTTTGGTCTCACAAATGAGACGATGGCTGAATTCAGTGTTCTCGAAGCAGTTCGTGCTGTTGAAAATGCTCTCAACGAGCTCAAGTATAATGTTACACTGGTACCACTTGCTCCTCCGGCTAGTGAATTGAGAAAGAAACTCGAATCACTCGATACTGAATTAATCTTCAATCTGTTCGAAGGTTTTGATGATTGTTCCGAAACTGAAGCTCTGATACCGGAAATAGCAGATGAACTGCGGATACCTTACACGGGTTGTCCCAACGTACCGTTAAGACTTGCCCTCGACAAAGCAAAAGCCAAGTCAATTCTGAAATCTGCCGGCGTCAAGACATCAGATTATCAGGTACTGACTCCGGAGACTATCTCGGATTTTAACCTTACCTATCCCTGTATTATTAAACCTCGCAGTGAAGATGCCAGTCATGGCCTTTCGGAAAAAAGCGTGGTCCATGACTATGATTCTCTAGCCAAACAAGTGGAGTTCATAAGTAATCTTTACGGAGGAGATGCCCTCGTAGAAGAATTCGTTGATGGCCGTGAATTCAACGCCACCGCTTTCGGTAATGAAGACCTTCTTGTCTTGCCTATTTCGGAGATTACTTTTGCTCTCCCTTCAAATTTGCCGAGAGTTCTTACTTTCGATGCTAAGTGGAATGAAAACAGCCTTTATTTTAGCGGCACCAAAGCTGTGTGTCCGGCTGATATCAACACTGCAACCAAACAAGCCATCGCACAGACCGTGTTAAAAGTATTCCGCCTCTTCGGTTGCAGTGGTTATGCCAGAGTGGATATGCGATTAGATAAAAACGGCAAAGTGAACGTAATCGAGGTCAATCCAAATCCGGATATATCACCGGGTACAGGTGCTGCCCGACAAGCCGCGGCATACGGAATGACCTATCCTGAATTCATCGACAAAATCGTCGAGTTAGCCTTGGAGAAAAATCTGTGGGTACAACAACCAGTGTCCGTCCCATAACTTCCGACGATAAACCAGCAGTGATGCATATCCTCCGCAACACTCCCGAATTCTTACCTCACGAAGTGATCGTTGCCGAGGAGTTAATCGATTGTTACCTCGAAACCCCCCCCTTTTCAGGTTATTACATACATGTAGTTGAAATCGATGGGGATATCGCAGGTTATGTTTGTTATGGACCCACTCCATTAACAGAAGGAACCTGGGATATTTACTGGATAGCCGTCTCCCGTGATAAACAAGGACTTGGCATCGGTCGTATTTTAATGAAACACATAGAGGACGACATCAAGCGAATGGGAGGAAGATTGATAACGGTTGAGACGTCAGGCAAATCGGAATACAATAAGACCAGAGGGTTCTATGAAACCCTGCATTATCAGAATGTCGCCCGTGTTCCTGATTTCTACGCTCCGGGCGATGACTTGGTAGTGTTTATCAAAAAACTTTACTAACTTCGTTAAGAATAACAGCTTAAGCCAAATGGACAGGTGAAAAATGAGGAGTTTCTTCGATTCCTTCGTCCTGACATTTATTCCTCTATTTATAGTGATTGATACGATTGGAAACTTGCCCATCGTTTTGTCACTGAGTGAAGGAATGACCCCTAGAGAACATCGACGGTTAATTAATATCGCTCTTATCACCGCTACCATCGTCGGATTAATATTTCTCTTCTTCGGAAAATTCATCCTCGATGTGATGGGCATTTCAGTAGGCGCTTTTTCCATTGCCGGCGGTATCATCCTGCTGGTATTTGCCATCAGATATCTGCTGGCAGGCAGATGGACCAACGTCATAAAAGAAGAAATGATAGCTGTTGTTCCCATCGGCACCCCGTTAATTGTCGGGCCGGCAACCATCACTACCCTGCTCTTGCTTGCTACGGAGTTCCCTCTTTACATTATCCTATTATCTTTAGCTGCAAACCTGCTGATCTCGTGGGTTGTATTCCTCACCGGGAACAAACTTGTCAAATTCTTCGGGAAAGGCGGCATTGCCGCAGTATCTCAGGTTTTCAACCTTTTGCTGGTAGCCATCGCCATTACAATGATTATCCGTGGCCTTAACCTAACCGGCATCATAAATATCCCACAATAGCCCACCACAATACTTTGAAAGATTTTTAGCATCGGAAGTTCTGAGAAAATATGCTACATGGTAATGGAACAAAGCATAAAACAGAGATAACTATCCGTCAAATGGAGATAGATGATATCAGTGCCGTCTATCACATCGGGGAAGAACTTTTCACCAGTGATGAATTCCCTATCCTATACCGTACATGGGACCCCTATGAAGTGACTGACTATTTTACTTCCGAATCTGAATACTGTCTGGTAGCAGAAACGGAAGGTGGCAAGATTGTCGGTTTTATTCTGGCAAATATGATAGAGAAAGAGGGCACCGCCTGGAAGAAATACGGCTATCTGAGTTGGATAGGCGTCGCTGACGAATTCCAGAGGACAAACCTCGGACAGCGTCTCTACAATAGATTGGAAGATAATTTTCAAAAAGACGGCGTTCGAATGGTAATTGCCGATACCGATGCCGATAACAAAGGGGCACTCCAGTTCTTAAACACTATGGGCTTTTCTGAACGTGCTCAGCATGTCTGGCTGACAAAAACACTGCAAAAGTCCTCCAGAAAAGCGAAAAAGGGATAGAGACAAATCACACTTACCTCTATCGCTACCCTCAAGGGAGAGGAGTATTGAGTGAGGAGTAAAAATTGCCAGATACCAGCGATTCAGTCACAATCCAACCGGAAAGATTGAAAAATCTCCTCAGAGACATGGTAAATATCTACAGCCCCTCCGGTAAAGAAGAGGAGGTTCTCGAGTATACCGAACAATACCTCCAAAAGCAGGGATTACATGTAGACAGACAGGAAGTGGATGAGAACCGTTACAATCTACTGGTTCTACCTGAAAAAGAGGATAAGATAGACTTGTGCTTTGTGGGCCATCTGGATACTGTCACTGCTTATGACCTGGATGATTTCGGTTTCTACGAAGAAGAGGATACAATTTATGGATTAGGCACTGCCGATATGAAAGCCGGTTGCGCCGCAATGATAGAAGCATTTACCTCACTCCATCATGCGAAGGACAAACTACCCTCGGTTGGACTTGCTCTGGTGGTCGGTGAAGAAGAAGATAACAGCGGTGCCAAAACTCTGGCACGCGAATATAGTTTTCCCTGGGCGCTGGTCGGCGAACCGACTAATTTGGCACCCTGTTTAAGTCACTATGGCTATCTAGAAATACTTCTGAGAACGCATGGCAAAAGAGCACATTCATCAATGCCTGAATTAGGACAAAATGCTATCGAAACAATGTTAAAACTGCTCCTGTGTACTACGGCCTATGCTACCACCAGCACATATGGCTTGGTATATAACATCAGGGAGCTTTCCGGATTTCCGAGCGGGTTTGTTGTCCCGGATACCTGTGAGGCCTATATTGACCTGCATGTACCACCCAATTCAAAAATCGATACTCTTAAAACAGAGTTAGAGCATCTTGTAGAAACTGCACGCAAAGAAATCCCCGGACTGAATGCCACCCTCAGGTTCGAAGAGGCACATGTCGGCTACAGTATCTCCCATGAAAGACTTCTGGTGAAAAAATTACAGCAGGTTTTCCAGAAGATGTCGCTTCCGTGGGAACCTCAAGATTTCCGTAGTCACTCGGATGCCAATATTCTCTGGACCGATGGAGTTGACCCTATCATCTTAGGTCCGGGACGATTGGAAAATGCCCACACACCAGAAGAATCGGTAAGTTTCAAGCAGGTCTTACAAGCGGCACGAATCTACCTTGATTTTGCATTAACCATTTAGACATTACATATCAAGGGGAAAACGCAACTCGGTGTCCTCGAAGTAGTCTTCATCCAAATGACGCTGTGCCATACCGGATTCCATTGCAGCACGGGCAACACTCTTAGTTACTGCCAGATGCACTTTAGGGTCGAGAGGACTGGGAATAAGTTCCCCTTCCTTGGTCACACCGGCAATCGCCAGAATCGCCGCACGATACATAGCCCAATTGATTTTCTTCGCTTTAGCATCCAGAGTTCCCCGCCAGATTCCAGGATACCCAACGAGATTATTAACCGTTCTACCGTCGGTTGCTATCGCCGCACCCGCTGCTATTGCTTGTTCAGGCATAATCTCAGGGAATGGATTCGTCAAGGCAAAGATAATCTGCCCCTTTCTAATCATCTCCGGCTTAATCAGACCTCTCACACCCGAAGTACAAATTACAATGTCAGCTTTCTGCATAATCTCATCGAAGTTCGAAGCAATACCGCCTCGAGCAACATGTCTCTGTATACTGGCTTCGGTTCTTGCTGTCCCCAATGTGGGATTACCTGTGAAGCGCAAAATGAATTCCCCAATAATGAGCCCAGCTGCACCCAATCCAACCATACCGATTTTCGCTTTTTCAAGTTTGACACCGGTAAGTTTGCAGGCATTGATGAGACCAGCGATGACCACCACCGCGGTTCCCTGTTGGTCATCCTGCATTACCGGAATATCTAACTCTTTTTCCAGTCTTCCCTCGATATCGAAACACCGTGGCGAGGCAAAATCCTCCATATGAATCGCACCAAAGGTGGGTGCAATGTGTTTTATCGTGGCAATAACTTCTTCTGTATCGGTAGTATCCAAAAGGATAGGAATACCCTTGACCCCTACAAATTGATACATCAATGCCGATTTGCCTTCCATCACCGGCATTCCTGCCGCTGCTCCTATATTTCCTAATCCCAGAATTGCCGTACCATCGGTGACGATAGCGATAGAATAAGGAATGCTGGTATAGTGGTCCTTCCATTCCGGATGCGCCTGAATCAGCTTGCAAACATCGGCAACACCCGGCGTATACACTCTCCGGAGGTCACTGATAGAATCGATGGGAACAGTACCAACCATTTTGATTTTACCGTTCTGATGAAGTTTAAGAACATCATCCATAACCCGCACGATAGTAACTTCTTTTAATGCAGATACCCACTCTATCAGCTTCTTCAAAGCATCTTCATCGGCAAGAGAAATCTCAATATCATTGACGGTATAATGCTTCCCTTTATGCACGATGGAAACTTTACCGATCTCAACACCTGCCTGACCGATTGCTTTAGTTAGTTTATCCGAAGTTTCAGGTGTATTCCGAAATTTAAAACGTAGAGTCCTGACAATTCCACCTTTAGCACTGCTCATAGCCACTACCTTATCATTACATGTTTTTACTATCGAAACCAAATTGAATTATATTCTATTCAGGGAAATACCGTCAACGCCGAGGTGAAAGGTTCTTTCGAGTCCATATTCTCAAAGTGGTACAATATACCTGTTATACACACAAAAGAGGTAATATCGTTGGATAGTAAAAGTCTGGAGATGCTGGAATTCCACAGGGTGAGAGAAATACTCGCCGGCTATACCTCTTTTTCTGCCAGCCGGGAACTGGCACTCGCCCTCCAACCAGGCTCCGACTGTGAGCAAATTTCACTTCTCTTCAAACAATCTTCGGAAGCACGTCATCTGCTAACTGTAGAACCGGATTTTCAAATCGGCTCGATAGATGACTTCCGCGAAGCCATTGGGTTAGCGGCACGCGGTAAAATTCTGGAACCCACGACTCTAGCAGGTATCGTAAAAAGTCTCGCGAACATCCGTCACATTCGTACCAGTCTCAGCAAACTAGAGAAGGAATTTCCTGTTCTCTGGGACATTGCAAAAAATATCACCGACCTCCGTTCTCTGGAAAAAAGTATCGATAGTTGCATCTCCCCCGAGGGGGAAATATTAGACTCGGCATCATCTCATCTATCATCGGTAAGACAACAGGTGAGAAACAAACGGCATCAATTGATGAGTAACCTGGAAAGTTTTATCAGGTCACCCAGCGGACAAAAAATCGTTCAGGAGCCGATTGTTACCGAGCGTGAAGGCAGATATGTCATCCCAGTCAAAATCGAATCCAAGAAAGACATCAAAGGCATCGTCCACGATGTTTCTAACACCGGCGCTACCATTTTCATCGAGCCGTGGGAAACGATAGAAGAAGGTAATGAATTGCGAGAAGTGATAAATGAGGAAAGACGGGAGGTCGTGAGAATTCTCAGGAGTTTGAGTGTCGAAGCAGGAATACATGAAGCTGAAATCGACTGCAACATTACGCTCTCGGCAGAACTGGACTTAATATTCGCCAAGGCAAAATATGCCCGCAGAGCCAGAGCTACCGAACCTCAGATAATCGCCTTCACTGACGAACAAAGGGCAAAACTCCATTTGATTGGTGGTCGACATCCCCTGCTCGGCGATAGAGCCGTGCCGTTAGATATCGATATAGGGAAGGACTTTACCACTCTGGTTATTACCGGGCCGAATACCGGCGGTAAAACAGTGGCTCTTAAAACTATCGGATTACTGAGCATGATGGCACTGGCAGGGATACCTATTCCCGCCTCGGAAAAGAGCCGGATACCTGTTTTCGACAATATTTTTGTTGATATCGGTGATGAACAAAGCATCGAACAAACTCTTTCGACATTCAGCTGGCATATCAGCAATATTACCCGTATCATTCATAATACAACCGAGAAAAGTCTGGTACTCCTCGACGAATTAGGTACCAGCACCGACCCGGCGGAAGGTTCGGCTCTGGCACGCGCCATTCTCATGTATTTCCTATCAAAACTTACCATGACTGTCGCCACTACCCATCTCGGCGACCTGAAAATATTCGCCCATGTTACTCCCGGATTACAGAATGCCTCCCTGGATTTCGACCTGGTTACCTTTGAACCAACCTTCCACCTCACTGTAGGACTACCGGGCGGCAGTAACGCACTGGCGACAGCAGCACGACTTGGACTGGATGCCGATATTATCAATCATGCCCGTGAAATGCTCTCCAAAACAACACAGGAAGTAGAAACACTACTTAATCACCTAGCAGAAGAAAGAGACAAGTTGCAAGCCATTCGTCTTGAGCAGGAAAAAGTAAAACAGGACACAGAGCGACTAAAAAACGATTTTGAAAACAAGCTCAAAGAACTGAAGGCTACGGAAAAATCGGTAATCCAGGAAACCAGAGATAGAGTGGTGACTGAAGCCGCCGATTTGCAAAGGGAAATCCGCCAGGCAGTAACCGAACTGCGTAAGCAAAAGTCGAAAGACTCTATCGAACGCACCAGAAAGACGTTAGCCTTGATACAAGAGAAAATCAGAACCACCCAATGGCAAACACAAACGAGTGAAAATGAACCAGAGACAGACGATACTATTGCAGTAGGAGACATCGTTTATCTGAAAGAAGCTAATCTCGAAGCGCGCGTGGTGAAGATAGACGAAGTAAATAAAGAAATTGAAGTTCAAGCAGGGCAGACAAAAATCAAATTAGGACTAAGCGGTGTGGATAAAATTATACCTTCTGCTGACGGAGAGGCATCATCTTACATTCCACTTATCAAACCTCCGCCTGCTAAAGTCGTTTCACCAGAACTGCTTCTGTTAGGAAAACGCGCTGAAGAAGTAGAGCCACTGGTAAATAAATATCTCGATGATGCCAGTTTGTCTAATCTGAGTCAGGTACGTATTGTGCACGGGAGTGGCACCGGCACATTACGTCAGATTGTACGGGAACTTTTGAAATCACATCCGCTGGCAAAATCCTTCCGCCCCGGCGAAAAGGGTGAAGGTGGGAATGGAGTCACCGTCGTCAAATTATAATTACAGGAAAACCGATATGCTATATGACAGGAATTTCAAACTCACCCGAGAAAAAACTATCGCTCTCCTGCACCAATTAGAAACAGGCGATAATAGTATAATCACGGTATATTTGCCATCAGGGATGCCGATGGTAGATATAGAAATCCTGCTAAAAAGGAACCCCCTCGCACAAACAATTCCTGCAGATGCCATCAGGTTGGCGGCTGTTTCTATGACCGGCTCGATTCTTTTCTGGGGCACATCACGAAAATATCTTATTTCGCCCCCTTTTCCACTTAAAGAAAAATACATCACCAATGATTATGATATCGAACCGATGTGTTCTCTGCTGACACAGGGCCTTACGATTGGCATCATACTTGTGCGGTTAGGTTACTATTCTATCGGTATTTGTCAGGATGAAAAATTGATCGAGCATATTACAGGGACAGGATTGGTACACGGTCGTCAACGGCAAGGTGGCTCTTCCGCAGCGCGTTTTCAGCGACGTCGCAAAGACCAAACACATCATTTTCTAGAGAGAGTGGGAGAACATATCAGAGAAAAATTCGAGCCTTACACGAAGAAATTGGATTACATGGTTTACGGCGGTGCCAGAACAACGATAAATCAATTGAAAAAACAATGTCCTTTTCTTCAGCAGTTCGAGAACCGATTATTACCACCGTTGCTTGAAATTCCCGACCCGCGCCTTAATGTATTAGAGAAAGCAGTTACCAACATCTGGTCGAGCAAGATAACCGAATGGCAAGATAAAAATTAATTATTTATTCTCGATTTCTTTCGGTCTGACAACCAATACCGGCACATTGGACCCTCGAAGAATTGCATCCGCCACACTTCCCATCAATGCCCTTTTGAACCAACCGCGTCCGTGGCTCATCATCACTATGAGCGAAATCCTCTGGGAATCGACTAATTCCATAATAGACTTTGCCGGTACGCCAACTGTAACTTGATATGAAGCTTTAACATCCTGAGACTTAATCGACTGAACCCAATTCACTAAATACCGTTTGGCATTAGCAACATTGTCGACATCCTTTACTCGTGCCTCCTGAGCAATGATATCGGTAGCAACGGCACTTTCCATACTGGTAGCTTGTGGCACAATAGCTAGACCGGAAGGAGAGATTACCCGCACTAGAATAACTTCGGCATCAAAACGTTTCCCAACTTCGACAGCATAAGGAACAGCCTGGGCACTCAATCTCGAACCATCCAGAGGAACTAAAATGCGCTCAAACACTTTATCACTCCTGCATACGGTATTCAGCCGACGCCATATTATGCAAGAGAAAGGAACTCAGTGTCAAGACAGACAGGAGAAGCTGTGCTATATTTATCTTATGTCTGAAGATAATTTTAACTCAACAGCGATTACAAATGGACTTAACACCCGTTTTATCGGGCAAAATGTACTCTATTATCCCATTCTGACCTCAACGATGGAGATTGCCCGTCAGCAGGCAATTAAAAAAGCCTTGGAGGGAACGGCAGTAATTGCCGTCCGACAGACCAGGGGTAAAGGCCGCTTGAACCGGACATGGCTTTCACCGGAAGGTAATATTTCCATGTCTATTATCCTGTACCCCGCCAAAAAACATCTGCCATTCCTCACGATACTGGCATCACTGGCAGTATTACACAGTATCGAAGACAGCACAGGACTGAAGTGTCAGCTAAAATGGCCTAACGATGTGCTGATCAACGGCAAAAAAGTGAGCGGTATTCTGCTCGAAAGCCAGGCAAAAACAGATAACGTAGTTTACGCTACGATTGGATTTGGTATAAACGTCAATATGAAGCTAAAAGATTATCCGGAAATAACATCGATTGCCACTAGTCTTTCCGATGAACTGGGAAAAACCACATCGAGATTAGCATTGATACGTAATCTATTTACCGAAGTAGAAGAATTATATCTGAAATTACAATCCGGACAATCTCTTCTGGACGAATGGCAAGAACGGCTGATAACACTCGGCAAAAATATCCATGTTCGCTCAGGAGAAGCTATTTTTGAAGGCATCGCTGAATCGGTAGCCGAAGACGGAGGCCTTTTATTACGTTGTTCCGACGGTAATCTAATGAAATTTATGGCAGGGGACGTCACTCTGAGATAAAAAATGGGGAGTCTCACTAAATCGAGACTCCCCAAACTATAACTGCAACTTCTACTAATTAGCTCTGCTTATCTTTCGGCATGAATACCTTGAGAAACTCCATTGGGAACGGAAAGATGATGGTGCTGTTCTTATCAGCCGCTATCTCAGTGAGGGTTTGGAGATAACGTAACTGAAGAGTGGCCGCCTCGCTACCAATTATTTTGGCAGCTTCTGATAGTTTCTGAGATGCCTGGAATTCACCGTCGGCATGAATCACCTTTGCTCTCCGCTCTCTTTCCGCCTCCGCCTGCGCCGCCATAGAGCGTCTCATACCCTCTGGTAGTTCTACATCTTTGATTTCTACGGTGCTGACCTTAATACCCCAGGGGTCAGTATGCTCATCGATGATTTTCTGCAACATCTGATTGAGCTTTTCCCTCTTCGCCAGCAGTTCATCCAGTTCTGATTGTCCCAGCACATTACGCAGGGTTGTCTGGGCTATCTGTGAGGTCGCAAACATAAAATTGGCAACCTTGACGACAGAATCAACCGGATTGACAACACGAAAATACACCACGGCATTCACGCGCACAGTAACATTATCGCGGGTGATGACATCCTGTGAGGGGACATCCATCGTAACAACACGAAGGTCAACCTTCTGAGTCCGGTCAAAGCCTAATGGCAAAACCAGTAAAAATCCAGGGCCTCTGGCACCGACCAAACGACCTAACCGGAAAACGACAACTCTTTCATATTCCTTGACAATTCTGATTGCGGAAGCAATCGCCATAATAACCACAAGGGCAATAATTCCATAGACAATAGGATCCATTTCTACCTCCTTATTTTTTGATAACGAATAACTTCAAACCTTCAATTTTTTTAATGATTGCGATTTCGCCGGATTTAATGGGTTTCCCTTCCGAAACCGCCGACCAGAGCTCTCCCTTAAAGAATACCGTTCCCTCGGGGTTCAAATCAGTGCGTGCTGTTGCCACTCCGCCTATCAGTTCCTCCTCACCGGTAATCGCCCTCGGATGATGCGCTTTGACAACACGACTAATTATGAAAGCAAGGAGAGCGCAGATGCAAACAGCGACGACAACAATCAACCAAGTGTCTATATAAAACAATATGTCCCCCGAAAAATATTAACCGCGAACTATCACGGATGCGATTTCTACCCAATCATACTACGATTATATTACCAAATAGGGTTCATTGCAAAAATTTGACAACATTTTTTTATTCAGTGTAATATTAAATTTAGTTACTCAAGGAGATAAAGAAAAGCAGATGTGTATCTACGACAGCCAAGCCAACAGTATCAATCATCATACTCACACTACTTCAACCAACCATCGGGCTTGGTTACTCAGTCGTTAAATACAAACTATAACAGACAAGAGTTTAAGCCCGAGATAAAATCTCGGGCTTTTTTATTTATAGTAGCAAACGAAACAAAATAAGCTGAATATTATTGTATAATTGGTTAATCATTAAGCTGGAAAAGGTAATAAAATGAGAGTTCAAAAAT
>CAIWXV010000106.1 GCA_903916765.1 uncultured Dehalococcoidia bacterium
AATTTGGGGAAGATAGATTCGGTGACTGGTCTGCCTGTCCAAAGGGAATCCCCCATATCGCCTTGAAACAGGTCTGCTATCCAGATACCGTACTGGACATAAATCGGCTTGTCAAGCCCCAATTTTTCCTCAATGTCCTCTCTGGAGAGGACATTCTGGGAGACCATCTGGTTGGCTAGTATTTCATCAACAACACTACCGGGGATAAGGCGGGCTAAGAAGAAGATAATCAATGATACCAGGAACAGGGTAGGAATCATCAATAATAATCTACGGATAATGTAAGCTCGCACTCTATTATTCTGCCTTTCTTATTATTTTGTAAGGATTGCTTACTATAGTTAATGGGGGCAGGCATACCCTTGCCTGCCCCCATTAACCAAGGGAGGCATGAAAAGGAGAAAACTAGGTAAATAAGTTAATATCCCATAGATTTCTTCATCTTCTGGTCGATCCAGAGACGGGAGTAAACTTGGGCTTGTCCTCTACCATCTCCCAGACTTATCTCACCATGGTAATGTTTCACCCACGGTTGCCAGTATATGTAACAGTCCTGTCCTGGGAATGTAAAAAATCCGGCACTTCTGTATAACATTAACACGGCTTGTTTGGTGAGAGATATTTGTTCATCAGGGTCAGTAGTCTTCATCAGTTTTGCAATCAGGGCATCATATTCGGGATTAAAATAATTGCCTAAATCCCACACGTGTGTTGACGTAAACCACTGCATCGTAACGAGAGGTAAAGCTATGCCAGCCGTTAATGTAGCTATGCCTGTGTATGACCTGGTAAATAGCTTGGTGATAGTAGACCCGGGATCCAGCGTGACGAGCGTGGCTCTAACACCAATCGACTTCCAGTAGTTTGCCAGTATCAAACATCGGTCATCCATACCAGGGAAGGATTGAATCTCGGTATCAAAGCCGGTGGGATAACCGGCGGCAGTCAGAAGTTCTTTTGCCTTGGTGACATTATAAGAGTAAAGTTCCTGGACATCTGCCGGCATCTCTTCCAGCGGCGTATAAGCAGCCCCGTAAGTTGGCAGTACCGGGAAGATTAACGGTATGCCTTCTCCTCCGAGGTAGTTTTTGATAATTCCCTGGAAGTCGATTGACATCAACAGCGCCTGCCGCACTCTTAAGTCGTTGAACGGAGCCTTATCCAGTCTCATGATAACCAGTGGGTAAGCTCCGGGTTGTAGAACGGCTTTGTATTGCAACTGGGGACTTGTCTCTTGTAACGCTTTATGTGAATCCCGTGATATGTTAGTTTGAAAGTCGATTTTGCCGGTCCTCAGTGCGGCAAGTTGAGTATTTGTATCGATGATTATCAATACTGTGACTGCATCTGTGTAAGGCAAAGGATTCCCCGGAATGATTTCGTCAGTACACCAGTAGTTGGAGTTTTTTACAAACCGTGCGCTGGAGCCAGCAACATAATCTGCCCATATGAAAGGACCTGTGCCGACCCAGTTATGCCAATCCTTCAGATTCCCGTAGGTGGCTATAGCCTCGGGAGGATATACCAGGGCAGTGCCAAAAACAATATCCTCTATGCTATTAACGTAAGGCTGTTTGAACTTGACGACGACCGTCCATTTGTCCGTGGTAGCGATGGATGCAAGATATGGCTTCACATCCCAGGGTGATGTTGCGCTGTTCCAGTATCGCTGATAGCAATAGCGCACATCTTCGGCAGTGAGCTCTCTTCCATTCGCGGGAGCTTTATTCTGGAAATGGATTCCTTGGCGGATATGAACGGTAAGTGTTGTCGGGTCGGGCATTTCCCAGCTTTCCGCTAGAGAACCTATACCACATTTGGTAAAATCGGGGCTGAAGTTTTCGTATGAAACTTCACCGGTGCCCGAGCCGCCCATAGCCCAGTCGCCTATGCCCAGTGTCTCAAATACAAAACCCATATAACCACCTGAGTTAGCCGTGCCTGAGTCACCTGGGTCCAGACTAGCCGGGTCACCTGAGAATGGGGTTACGAGTGTGCCGCCATACTGAGGCTTTTCCACCAGTTTTCCTTGAAAGTCTTTCACCGTATCTGTTGCTGTTGTGGTTGTTGTTGCTGCCGTAGTGACTGCTGTGGTAGCTGTGGTTGTTGTGGTCGTAGTGGTAGTTGTGGTGGCTGGCGTTGTCTTACAGGATGACAGCAACATAGCGGCTATCATCAAGCAACTCAAACCCAACCATAGAACCCCTTTTTTCATTTACTTCTCCTTTTGGATTATGTTCCGTTTAGACCGTAACAAATCAAGACTTGCCTTTATACAACCTGTGTATTACAATACTAGCAATACTCTATACAGACAATCTATATAGATTATCTGTATAGGATTGTAGACGGTTTTCTTAATCTTGTCAAGTATTTAAAAGTCAGTTAGTATTTTGTAATGAGGGGAAATATGAAAAACACAAAAACAACAAAGGTTACGATAGATTCTTCAATAAAGGCAGACTATTATGACCTGTGGGGATTGTTGTCTCTGACACACCGGGCAATTAACAAAGCACGTGAAAGAGAATTAATGAAATGCGGGGTTACAGTAGAGCAGGCTTCTATTTTACACATAATATTCGTTCTCGACCACAAACCGACGGCTACCGAACTATCCCGTTACCTCATTCGAGAGCCTCACTCAGTTTGTCAAACAGCGAATAAAATGGTAACACTCGGCTTGTTAAAGAAAATAAGAGATTCAAAACGGAGGAATATTTACAGATTTAGTCTATCGGACAAAGGACTGGCATCATTCCGTTGTTCACGTAACAGAGAATCGATTGAATCGATAATATCAGAATTGTCCAAGAAAGATAGTCAGGAATTAATTTCATATTTACATACATTATTGGACGCTGCAACCGAAAGAATAGGAATAGACAGACTACCTTTACCATCGGCACAATTAGAAGGCGAGTTATAAACTATAATTGATTAATCAGGGGGGATGAAATGACTACAGCAAAAGTCAATGTAATCAATATCTATTATGAAATTCATGGGAAAGGGGGAGCCGTTGTTTTTGATTAACGGCTACGGCTCGAACTCGACATTCTGGTTCCAGGAAGTTCCGGATTTCTCTAAAGAATTTCAGGTGATTATTTTCGATAATAGGGGAACAGGTCGGAGCGATAAACCCGATGTGCCATACACTATTAAGACGAATGGTAGATGATGTGGCAGGGTTACTTAATGCCATCGGCATTAGGAAAGCCCATATCATGGGTCTTTCTATGGGAGGCGCGATTGCCTTGGAATTTGCCATTAACTATCCGGAGAAAACTGTCAGCCTCGTTCTAGGATGTACCAGTTGTGGTGGTCCCCACGCTAAAGAAATAGACCCCGCAGTAATGACAATGCTTGGCAACATGGGGAAGTTGACACCAGAAGAGTCGGCTAGAGCATTAATGCCTATCCGTTTTACCGAAGAGTTTATTGAGAAACATAAGGATATTATAGATGAAATCATAAAGGAGGGACTAGAATATCCTACTCCACCTCACGGTTATGCATGTCAGATGCAGGCAGTTCGGGGACATGATACATACGACCGTCTCCCACAAATCAAAGCTCCTACTCTAGTAATCGCTGGGTCTGTCGATAAACTAGGACCTGTTGAGAATGCCAAAATTCTTGCCTCCAGAATACCCAACGCTGAACTTGTTATCCTAGAAAACATGAGGCATGGTTTCAGGATTGAGGCGGCAGAAAAAACCAATGGCGTTATTCTCGAGTTCCTTAATCGGCACCGCCGTGTTGCAAAAGTCTAGCCGATTTCCAGCCAAAGGTAAGAGTCTGAATAGTATTTAAATGCAATAATGAAAGATAAAACAGTCCAATGCAAAAAGAGAAAAATTATGGCTGGTCCGTTTCAAGGAATTAAAATCGTAGAATTAGGGCACTGGGTAGCAATACCCAGTGCTTGTGCTATTTTTGCCGATTGGGGCGCAGATGTAGTTAAGATAGAAGACCCCGGGCGTGGCGATGCCATACGGGGAGTGAGGTCCCTTGAAGGCACAGCGACTTCAGAACGGGGTGTTCAATGCTTATTCGAATTTTTGAATCGTAACAAGAGAAGCATCGCTATAGACCTGAGGAACAAACAGAGCAGCCAAATCGTACACAAACTGGTTCAGGGAGCAGATATTTTTGCCACTAATTTTCAGACAGGTGTACTGAAAAAACTCGGCATGGACTATGCATCATTGAAAAAAACGAACCCACGAATCATCTATGCCAGCCTCACGGGTTATGGACGCGTGGGGAAAGATAAAGAGAGGCCGGGATTCGATTACTCCGCTTTCTGGGCAAGGAGCGGTATCCAGTCTAAACTGGCATGGCGCGGACAAACGCCGGTACCAGCCCGACCAGGAATAGGTGACAACATAACTTCTATGATGATAACCGGTGGAATTTCGGCAGCGCTCTTCGCTCGAGAGAAAACAGGGATAGGGCAAGAGGTTTCATTCTCTTTATACCGAACCGGAGTTTGGGCTTTAGGTTTAGACAATCAGATGTCACTTTTCCGCAATGTTGAAATACCCAATTATGCCAGAGAATCCATGGCAAATCCGCTATGGAATGTTTACAAGGTTAAAGACGGCGATTGGATTCAACTTGTTATGGTACAATCGGACCCATTCTGGCCGGCGTTCTGTAAAGCAATGGGCATAGAACACTTGGAAAAAGACCCCTTATACGAAAGCAGCCTGCAGAGAGAAAAGAACAGTAAACCTCTTATCGTTCTTATCAGCGATATTTTCCTCACAAAAAGCTTGAATGAATGGGAAAAAATATTCGATGAAAACAGTTTGATTTGCGGCAGGGTTCTATCACCTATGAATGTAGCTCACGACCCACAGGCATATGAGAACAACTTCTTTACCGAGATTAACCATCCGGTTTGCGGCCCAATGAAGTATATTGCCAGCCCGGTTGATTTCAGTGATACCCCGGCATCAATAAAGGCGCCTGCACCGGAAGTCGGTCAGCACACCGAGGAAATTCTCCTGGAACTGGGATACCAATGGGAAGATATCGCCAATTTCAAAGAGCAGGGTGCTATCGGCTAATAAACTGATAATACGACTGGCTATTTCATTACAAAATGAACGATAAGCAAGCCGATAAGAGATAAGAAAGAAATCGGTGGAAGGGCAGGCATAGGCTTGCCCTTCAGTAATAAACGCTGAATCACAAAGGCACTGATGAGCCCTGCCAGAGAAAAAATTGCCACAACTATAGAGCTGACAAATCCGTAGGCGGCAAATACAGAAACCATCAACATCAACGGGAAGCCGATGTCTCCTCCACCCAAAATAGAATATTCTCTTTCTGCCGCCTCGCCTTCCATTAAAGTCTGAGAGCCGCTTGTTCTAACACTGTGGTTCCAATTGGACTGTGTTTTGGGAATAACAAAAGCCGGCAGAGCATCGGATTGCGATAATTTCTTCGCCATCCACATCATATAGCCAAAACGGACGGCAAGAAAATCATAGATTGAAATCACCAGCAATAAGCCCATCATTGGCCAAGGGTTAATTAATATGCCGAACACCGAGGCAACACCTGCCAGAGCTACCAGCATTAGCAGATTATGTAGCCAGACTCTGGGAACGAAAAGCCAGGTCAAGCCCCCGGCAACTGCAAGGATTGCTACTACAACCAAAGACGGTATTATTAACGCCAGAACAACAAATATCCCCCACGCATATAAAATAACGAACAGGATTCTGAATACCCATTTTAATTTGGAAAGAGGAATGAGAAAAAGAACTATCCCGATAACAGCTACCGCACAGAAGAAATAAATCAGAGGGAATTGAGGTGATACCTCCGGAATAAGGATTTGGGGATTGGCTTCCAGAAATACGATTTCACGGGAGGCAACATAAGAGGCAATAGCAGCACCTATAACGAATGCCAGACTACTCCAGAGTATTACACTCAATATACCTGTTTTCTTCATAAACTGCTGCCAAAAGTAAAAACGGATAGAATGATTATAAGGCTTGTGTGTCAGATTGAGCAAATTATTGAGTGGTAACTTGCCCGTCTAATATGAATCAGGTAAACTCTGCAAAGAGAAACAAGGAGATATCCATCGATGATTAACAGTATTCTATTGTATATAGGCTCCTCATTAATCACTGTCTGGGGAATCGCCAATTTGATACCGACAAGGGCTATCGTACGCGGTTTCGGAGCGATATCAGAAGATAACAAGAAGATAATCACGATGGAATCGATTGCCGAGGGTATCACTCTTTGCTTTATCGGAGTGCTGGTAATTCTCGTTACAAGTCTATCCGTGTTTCCAGACAAGATTGCTATTATTGTTTATCTGGCATGTGCCATAATGCTTTTTGTGATGGCAATTCTGAACACATTAACCGGAGCCAGAACTTCTATTTTGCCTTATAAGATTTGCCCCTTCGGAAAACAGTGGGATGTTCTAGTATTATCTAACGATTAGCTTGGCTTTTTGCCAAGCTAATATCTTTTCAGACCTATTCAAAGATATCACCGCCTTAATAAAGCCTTAACATTTAGATGCTACGATGGTTTTAAACCAAAAATAGGAGGAATAAATGCATAAACCAATTGAGAGGAGGTATTGAGGATGGGTATAGTTATTCGCTCATTGCGTAATGTCATCCGCAATCCACTCCGTACTTCGTTGATAACAATCATATTAACTGTAAGTATCGGACTTGCTTTGACAATGGCAACAGTCAACGGCGCCACTCGTAATCAATTAGCTTCGATAGGCGAGAATATCGGCACAGAAATTCAGGTGAGACCAGCCGGAGAATTCGGCATGATGGGTGGGGGTAACTCCTTAGATGAGGCTGAAGTAGACAAACTCTCCACCATAACTCACGTAGTTTCGGTACAGACAAGCACACAAACAATGTATACCGGCGACAATCTTGAGACCGCCGCCCCATCAGGAACTGTGGGGGCACTACCGTATTCTTCTTCCGGAAGTACAATGGTTGCTCCCCCCTCAGGTCTCGACAATCAGCGCAATTTTCGTATGTCTATAATCGTCATGGGATTCGACCCCTCTATTACGAACCCGACACTGATGGGTAATGCCACCCTGGAAATAGCAGAGGGGCGCTACTTTACGACCGCTGAAAGCGATGCCAATGTCGCTGTATTCGGACAGAATTTAGCCGAAGCGAACAACCTGACTGTAGGCTCAACAATCGATATAGAAGGCACAACCGTGGAGGTTATCGGCATATTTTCCACCGGTCAGCGTTTCGGTGATAATATGTTCGTTATGCCCATCGGTACATTCCAGCGCTTATTCAACATTACAGGAGTGACTTCCGTAACAGTTACAGCAGATGACGTCAGCAACGTCGATGGAGTAGTCAGTGCCATTCGTGAAATCTTCGATGCGAACACTGCTGATATCATCACGGCTCAGAGTACGTACGAACAAATAGGCGGGTCAGTAACAAACGCCAGTAAAGCCAGTCAGGTTGGGATGCTTGCGGCTTTCGGCGTTGCCGCAGTCGTCATCCTCTTCTCTGTAGCCTTAATGGTGAGACAACGAGTTAAGGAAATAGGTATTTTAAAAGCCATTGGTGCCTCCAGTTGGCATATAGGTATTCAATTCAGCATCGAAACTCTGGTTATGAGCCTGACAGCCAGCATTATTGGAGCTCTTATTACCTTCCCCTTAGCCAATAGTGTTGCCAAATTACTAAGTGGCTCGACTAGTACCGTGATATCTGGCGGAGCTCGCGTCGGGGGATTTTTCGGGGGTGGTATCACCAGAATCGCAGGAATTAACGTAGCAGTTTCCCCCGAAATCTTCCTCTATGCGCTGGCAACAGCCATAGTACTATCAATCATCGCCAGTATAATTCCCGCCTGGTATATAGGACGTGTGAAGCCTGCGGAGGTATTTCGCTATGAATAACGACAATAATGTAATTGTAGTTAATGAACTGGTAAAGCGTTTCAAATTGGGCGCTACCATAATATCGGCAGTAGATGGAGTAAGTTTTAGCTTGCCCAAAGGACAGACAGTGGCAATAAAAGGACCTAGTGGTTGCGGTAAGACAACTCTACTCAGTTTGCTAGGAGCACTGGATAAACCCACATCCGGCAGCATCATAGTCGATGGGATAAAAATATCGGAACTACATGGTGGTAAGGAGGTGCAATATAGAAGACAAAAAGTAGGTTTTGTTTTTCAAAGTTACTACCTCATTCTCAACCTGACAGCGATGGAAAATGTCATGCTGCCTATGGACCTTCTGGGCATAAAGAGGCTAGACCAGAAAACTAAGGCATGTCAATTACTGGAAAGGGTGGGGATCAGCTCAAAACTGCACTCCCGCTACCCCACCCGACTTTCCGGAGGTGAACAACAACGTGTAGCAATTGCCCGTGCTCTGGCTAATGACCCGTCCGTCATTCTGGCAGATGAACCTACCGGCAATCTAGATTCTAAAACCGGGAACGTGATTGTGAACCTACTCCATAGCCTCAGTAAGGAAGGGAGGACACTGGTAATCGCCACGCATGATGCTGGCATAGCCGCCAAATCCAACATTGTCATAGAAATGCAGGACGGGAAGATAGCCAATACATCGATTCAATCCGACAATTAAAAAGTGGCTTGCCTGTAAAAGCAAAAACACCCCCAATTACGATTGGGGGTGTTTTATTTGTAAATAAAAATTTTTCTACAAAAACAATTGTCCCGGCAAAGATAAAGAGTTAAACTTAAATAAGTAAAAAATTCCAAGCTAGGTTTTTAAGGTAACTAGGTAATGACAAATAACCGGAATATAAAAAGATTATCTGGCGATACCAACCTGATAAATAACGACGAGGTTTTATCTCTGCCTTCGGATGAGCTACTGAATCGGCTGGGTACTTCTTTATACGGTCTCAGTACTGAAGAAGCAGAAAGCCGTTTGGAAACCTACGGCTCCAATGAGGTTAGTAAGAAAAAACAAGCCTCGATTGTCATCGAATTTTTCTCACATTTTAAAAGTCCGCTGGTTATTATCCTGATAATAGCGGCAATAGTGTCCGCTGTTTTAAACGAGGTGGTAAATGCTTCGATTATACTCTCTATCATCTTGATAAGTGTGATTCTTGATTTCACACAGGAACACCGGGCGGAGAAAGCTGCAGAGGCATTGAAAAAAAGGGTGGCTACCACAGCAACCGTTTTCAGAGGTGGGGCAAAGCAAGATATCGAGGTTTTTTCACTGGTTCCCGGTGATGTCATTACTCTTTCCGCCGGAGACATTGTCCCGGCAGATTCCAGGATAATCAGTGCCAGAGACTTCTTTATCGACCAGTCTGCCTTGACAGGAGAATCCTTTCCCGTAGAAAAAACTGCCGACCTTATTACTGATAAAGTCGACAACACTAAGTGGAATAACTACCTGTTTATGGGGACATCAGTAACCAACGGTACCGCTACAGCCGTCATTGTTAAAACGGGAAGTGCTACTCAATACGGACAAATTGCCGGAAAAATCTTGGAGAAGAAGCCTGAAACCGATTTCGAAGGGGGTCTCCGAAGATTCGGGCTCCTGATTATGCAGGTAACCTTTGTCCTGGTTATTCTGGTATTTTTCATTAACGCCAGTTTCAAGCGCGGTGTCTTGGAATCCTTGCTATTTGCAGTCGCTCTGGCCGTAGGATTAACACCTGAGTTGTTACCAATGATTCTCTCTATTAACCTCGCCCGTGGGGCTGCTGCCATGTCCAAGAAAGGTGTCATTGTAAAACGGTTGGTATCGATACAGAACTTCGGCAGTATGGACGTTCTCTGTGCCGACAAGACCGGAACACTAACGGAGAATAAGGTCTCCGTCATACTTCATGTGGATATGGAAGGGAAGGAATCGGATAAGGTATTCCTGCACTCTCTTCTGAACAGCCGCTACCAAACCGGACTACGCAGCCCGCTCGACGAAGCGATATTGAAACACAAAGAGATCAATACGGACATCTACCAGAAAATTGATGAAATCCCATTTGATTTTATTCGCAAACGAGTTTCTATTGTAGTTAATGAGAACCAGAATAATCTTCTGATTACCAAGGGAGCACCTGAGGAAATTTCAAAAGTTATCAAACATTACGAAATTAACGACCAGGTATTCGACCTGACAGATGAAACTAAAGGCAAAATCGATCGGGAGTATCGTGATTTAAGCTCTCAGGGATACCGTGTCCTCGGCGTATGCTATCGAAAAATAACAGAAACTAAAAAGATCTTTTCCGTAGCCGAAGAAAAAGACATGGTCTTCCTGGGATTCATTGCTTTTGTGGACCCGCTCAAGGAAACTGCCGGCGAATCGCTGGAACTACTGAGACAATCCGGCGTGAAACTTAAAATCCTTACTGGCGATAATGAAATCGTCACGGGGCAGATATGTCAACAATTGGGTTTTCAGGTATACCAGTACCGACGCGGCAGGAAATACGATGATTCCGTCGGGCGTATTACCCGCACCGTCACTGCCGAACCGATGAATATCATGCGTAGCAGTGAAATCGAAGATATGAACGATGATGTCCTGGCAACAGTTGTTGAGAAAGTGGATATCTTCACGCGTGTCAACCCTGCCCAGAAAAACCGTATTATGAATGCACTCAAAGCCAAGGGGCATGTCGTCGGTTACATTGGTGATGGTATTAACGACACCCCTTCGATGAAAGTAGCTGATGTCAGTATCTCGGTTACCAATGCGGTGGACATAGCCAAGGAATCGGCTGACATTATACTTTTGAAAAATGACCTTAGAGTCATCAGCGATGGTGTAGTCGAAGGCAGGAAAACCTTCGGTAACACCATGAAGTATATTCAAATGTCAATCAGCTCTAATTTCGGCAACATGTTCAGTGCGGCCGGAGCTTCGTTATTTTTAACGTTCCTGCCGATGTTACCTATCCAAATACTCCTGAACAATCTCCTTTATGACTTTTCTCAACTGACCATTCCGACTGACAATGTCGATGAGGAATATGTTAAACGGCCACAAAGACTGGGCGCAAACTACATCAGGAAATTTATGCTGGCATTTGGCCCCATCAGCTCAATCTTTGACTTTCTAACCTTTTTTGTGATGATATTCGTTTTCAAAGCATCCGAACCGCTATTCCAGACAGCTTGGTTTATCGAATCGTTGTTTACTCAGACCCTGGTGATTTTCGCGATAAGAACCAATATGGTACCATTCTGGAAGAGTAGGCCGAGTAAGGCATTAATAATAAACATTGCGGTTGTTCTAGCCGTAGCTTTGGCGTTGCCTTTTACGTTTCTCCGTAAATACTTTAAATTCGCACCCTTGCCGCCGAAGTTCTTAATTATCTTAGGAGTATTCATTGTAGTTTATATAGGGCTGGTAGAACTTGTGAAGCTATGGTTCTACCGAAAAGATAAGGATGCAATTGAGTCTGATAAGTAAAAATATGACTCTATGATACCGGAGAAACTAAGAGAGTAGCCGAGTAAGCTTATATTAAATTAAATGTCTGCGGCGCAGGAAATACAGCACCGCTCCTGTAATCACAATAACGATTGCCAGTAATACGAAGAAAAGATAAGGGCTGGTTTGATTAGTACCTCCGTAGAACAACGAGTATGCTCCATAAAGTCCTAATATAATCAGGAAAGGCAATATTAAGGCAAGCATAACCACCTGAGCACGAATACCGCGATTGGCTCGATAACTGCTTAAGAGATAATCCGCATCTTTAAATACTTCGATAATATCCGTAACTTCATCCAGAGTTTCACATATCTTGTTCATATGATCCATAAGGTCACTGAAATAGAGAGCCAAATCTATTTTACTAAATCGCTTCAGCTTCTTTTCCAGCTCCACCAGTAGGGTACGCGTCGGGAACATAACCCGCCGTTGAGTAATAATATCCCTTCTTAAGACACTCAGTTCCTCAGCTTCCTCGACTCTTTCGCTGAAGACGTTGTCTTCGATATCATCCGTCAGGCTCATTATTTTATCGAGGACAGGGAAATAAGCGTCCAGAGTTCCGTCAAGTATTTGGTATAACAGATAGCCGGATCCCTGGCTAAAATGCTCTTTTCGCACTTCTTCACTAATCTCACACTCATGAAACAGTTCATCCAGTGGTTCAAAAACACCGGGACGAAGTGTAACGAGGAACTTATCACCTAAAAATACCGACCACTGTTTCCGAATACTCACCCGCCTTACTTTGTCATATATCGGTAAGTGGAAGATAACAAACAGATACTGCGGGTATTCTTCAATTTTGGAGAGCTGCCTAAGACTAAGCGAATCCTCGATATCCATCGGATGGAAATTGAAGGTCTCAATTAAATACTTCGTCACCTCTTCTGTCGGCTGTATGATATCCACCCACGTTAAATCTCCCCAAGTGATTGTCTTCATATTCAAGGGCTTCTTTCCCGGATTCTTCTCATTTGTAACCATGCGGATTCTCCTGACAGCTCAACAAACTACCAAATATTCTATCACAAATAACATATAAAACCATCAACCATCTTCCCAACGGTATTTGCGTTTCTTTTGGCGTAGCTTATCAAGATTGCTTTTTAGTATAGTCCGTTATGACAAAATATTACCCCACCACATGCCGGGCATTCATACGAACTTTTGTGAAGGATATAAGAGTAAAGGATGGTAGAGTGGAACTTATGTATACGATACCTCTGCCTCCAAAAGATAAGGTTTCTAGTGAATCAGAGGTTCTGTCTATTGTACAATTTGGTAGCGGGGGTTGGATTTGAACCAACGACCTTCGGGTTATGAGCCCGACGAGCTACCACTGCTCCACCCCGCGTCTTACTAACTATTCAAATATACACCAATCAGAGGTCTGAATTCAAGGAAAGCTGAGAGAGCGGCATATAACCTATATCTAGCACACCCGTTAGAAATTTTTTTGACAATCACGCATGGATATGCTATAATTCGACTCTAATATGAAATTGAGTCTTCTTGCAGACAATAATAAATACTTCACCTGGGACCAGTGGGTACAAAAAAGTCTTAAACGAAATTGGAAAGAATTCCGGCAAAAGACTTCGTAAAAGTCGGGGTTTCAGCTCGTTTAATTCTGATACTTGACACACTTCCCGCAAAACGATAGCACCGTTTATCGATAGTAATTCTTGCGCTTTCATTCCCCTATCAATACCACACCATCTGTCGCCTCCGCAACGCAAAATATTTGACCGTAAGTTTTTACCCTGATACACTTGGGATAAGAGATTCGATTAGTGAAATAGTTAAAGACAGCAAAGAAATAGTCTCTACCATAAGGAGGGAACGATGTTCTTAGCGATCGATATCGGCAACACCAATGTAACCATAGGCGTATTCGAAGGTGAAAAACTACTCCACACCTGGCGTCTGGAAACAGATATTCGTAAGATGCCCGACGAGTACGCTACAACGCTCATCAACATCATGCAATTTCAGAAGATAGAAATAGCCGACATCAAAGAAATTGCACTGTGCAGTACCGTAGCACCACTCATTTCCACTTTTGGCGAATTCCTGCAAGATTATTTCAAGGTCAGTCCGTTGGTAGTCGGCCCGGGTGTCAAAACAGGCGTCCGTATCCGCCTCGATAACCCGAAGGAAGCAGGTTCCGACCGAATTGTGAATACAGTCGCCGGTTTCCGATTATATGGGGGACCGTCGATTGTCGTCGACCTCGGAACCGCAACAACATTTGATGTTATTTCGAAAGAGGGTGATTATCTGGGCGGAGCGATTGCACCGGGATTGATCATTTCCGCCGAAGCACTTTTCTCAAGAACTGCCGCACTACCACGCATTCAGCTTACCCACCCGCAGAAAGCCATCGGCACCGCCACTATCTCAGCCATGCAATCCGGTTTGATGTTCGGTTATGCGGGTCTGGTGGAAGGCATTGTAGCACATATCGAAAAGGAATTGGGCGAAAAAGCAAAGGTAATCGCTACCGGCGGTTACTGTACCGTTATCGCTAAAGAAACAAGCGTGATTAATGTGGTTAACCCTGATTTAACACTCATCGGTCTGAGAATGATTTATCAGATGAATAAGGTGTAGTAACAAAGGAGAGGGTGGTAAAATGTTAACCAACAAAACAATCGTACTCGGTATTACCGGCGGGATTGCCGCCTATAAAGCAGTGGACATTGCCAGCAAGCTGACTCAGGCAGGAGCTAACGTCAGAGTAATTATGACTAAGTCAGCTCTGGAATTCATCACTCCTTTGACTTTTGAAAGCATCACCGGTAATGCTGTTGTTACGGATATGTTCCAGACTAATGCCGAACATCGAATCAACCATGTCGCCCTCTCTGAGATTGCAGACGTAATCGTTATTGCACCGGCAACGGCTAATATCATTGCCCGAATTGCCTGCGGTATGGCGGACGATATGCTCGCCTGCACTGTGCTGGCAACCAAAGCCCCGGTCATTATCTCGCCATCGATGCACACTAATATGTATGAGAACAGCATCACACAGGAAAATATCGCCAAGCTTAAAGAGCGAGGATTTACAATTATTGAACCGTCGGCAGGACGGCTTGCCTCCGGTGGTTATGGAATCGGACGACTTCCCGATACGGAAGTAATTATCGGCGCTATCCAACAGACACTCGGCAAGAGTGGCAACCTGAAAGGCAAAAGGATTGTGGTAACAGCCGGTGGGACACAGGAAGATATCGACCCGGTGCGTTATATCGGCAATCGCTCTTCCGGTAAGATGGGCTATGCCATCGCTGAAGCTGCACGGGATAGAGGCGCCAATGTAACACTCA
Organism: uncultured Dehalococcoidia bacterium; assembly: GCA_903916765.1. GTDB lineage: Bacteria > Chloroflexota > Dehalococcoidia > Dehalococcoidales > Fen-1064 > Fen-1064. Next base: position 14,825 of record CAIWXV010000106.1, read on the forward strand.
TTACCACCCCCACCGCACTTGCCATCCCGGAAGGGATTAAAACAGTAACAGTCCGAAGTGCCCTACAGATGAAAGACGTGGTGGTCAAAGCAACTGCTAAGGCTGATGTTCTTTTAATGGCCGCCGCAGTAGCTGACTATACGCCCAAAACCACTGCAAAACAGAAGATTAAGAAAGGCGCCGGCGGCTTGACATTGGAGTTGGTGAAAACACCGGATATCATCTCCGAAGTCAAAGGCAAGTTCCTGAAAATCGGTTTTGCCGCTGAGACACAGAATTTACTCGCCAATGCCAAAAAGAAGCTAGCCAGCAAAGGCTTAGATATGATTGTCGCCAATGACGTTACTTCAAAGGGAAGCGGCTTCGGCACAGACACAAATAAGGTCACACTTATTAGTAAAGACGGTAAACAGGAGAGCCTCCCACTGATGAGCAAAAGAGAAGTCGCAGAGAAGCTTATGGATAGAGTGGGAAAGATGATTGGGAAGAAAAGGTAGGGAGATGTCATCGCTTGTGATTGACACTCACCCCTATACTGTGTTATTTTTACCAGTAATGACCATTAACCCAGTCGTCGTCGTTATGTAGTGAAGCCGGCATGTGGGACTTATCCTAGTTGAAACCCAGAGCCGTCCCACAAGGACGGCTTTTTTGTTAATAGTAGAAAAATATGGATGCTCCTGAGGGAGAATGAATATGTCAGACACACCTTTAACCGAACAGGAAATGCCGAAAGCCTACGATCCCAAAAACGTCGAGGGTAAATGGTATAAATTCTGGCTGGAGCGGGAATATTTCAAACCTGTCATAAATCCTAAGAAGAAACCTTTTACTATCATTATGCCCCCGCCGAATGTGACCGGCGAATTACATATGGGTCACGCTCTGACCGCCGCCCTGGAAGACATTATGATACGGTGGCACAGAATGAAAGGCGACCCTTCTTTATGGTTGCCGGGTGTCGACCATGCCAGCATTGCTGCTCAGGTAGTCGTCGAAAGAATGCTTGCCAAAGAAGGCACGAACCGTTATCAGATTGGACGCGAAAAGTTTCTGGAACGAATGTGGCAATGGACAGATGAATGCCGCAGTAGAATCGGACAACAACACCGCCGACTGGGAACTTCCTGCGACTGGGCACGCGAGAAATTCACTTTAGACCCCGGTCCTTCGCTGGCAGTCCGCACTACCTTCGTCAATCTCTACAATAAAAAACTCATTTACCGAGGCGAACGCATCACCAACTGGTGTCCGCGTTGCGCTACCGCCCTTTCCGACCTCGAAGTCGACCATAAGGATTTGAACGGGCACCTGTGGCACATCAAATATCCCCTGGCTGACAGCGATAGTTATCTCATTGTCGCCACAACACGACCGGAAACAATGCTCGGCGATACCGCCGTCGCTGTTAATCCCGAAGATGAACGCTATACTGCCATAGTGGGTAAAGAAGTGATGTTGCCCATTATGAACCGGCTTATTCCCGTCGTTGCCGATGCCATCGTGGATAAAGCCTTCGGCACCGGCGCCGTCAAAGTCACACCGGCACACGACCCGGTGGACTTCGAGATTGCCCAACGACACAAGTTGGCACTCATCAATATCCTGAACAAAGACGCCACGATGAATGAAAATGCCGGGCAATGTAAAGGTATGGACCGATTCGCCTGCCGTAAATGGGTAGTGGAAGAACTACAAAGGCTGGGATTATTAATCAAAATCGAGGATTACAGCCATGCGGTAGGTCATTGTCAACGTTGCGCTACCGTCATTGAGCCGATGGCAAGCACACAGTGGTTTGTCCATATGGAGCCGCTGGCAAAACCGGCAATCAAAGTGGTCAAAAACGGCCACATCAAGATTATGCCGGAGCACTTCACCAAGGTTTACCTAAACTGGATGGAAAATATCCGTGATTGGTGCATTTCCCGCCAATTATGGTGGGGACACCGCATTCCGGCATGGTATTGCAAAGACTGCGGCGAGACGATTGTTGCTGTCGAAACACCGCAAAAATGTCCCAAATGCCATTCGGTAAAGCTGGAGCAGGACCCTGATGTTCTGGATACATGGTTTTCATCCGGTCTCTGGCCCCATTCCACGCTCGGCTGGCCTCATGATACGGAAGATATGCGCTACTTCTACCCTACCAACGTGATGGAGACAGCTTACGATATCCTGTTCTTCTGGGTCGCCCGAATGATTATGATGGGCATCGAGAACACCGGTGAAATCCCCTTCAAATACATTTATTTACACGGGCTTATCCGCGACGAAAAAGGCGATAAGATGAGCAAGACGAAAGGGAATGTCACCGACCCTCTGAAAGTCATCGAGCAAATCGGCGCCGATGCTCTGCGCTATGCAGTCATTATCGGCAATGCCCCAGGTAATGATAGTAAAATGTCGCCTGTGAAGTTGGAGGCGGGTAGGAACTTCGCCAACAAGCTCTGGAATGCCACGCGCTTTGTAATCAGAAGTATCCCTGAAGATAAGGTTAATCTTAAAATTCAGCGGGACTCCCTTCCGGCGGAGGACCAATGGATACTGAGTCGGCTTAACCGCACCATCGAGAGCGTCAATAAAGCAATGACAAACTTCCAATTCGGGGATGCATTAAGCACGATTTATGACTTCCTCTGGAACGAATACTGCGACTGGTACATCGAACTGGCAAAAATACGCCTTAATTCAGAATCTAAAGACACTGTATCACCTCTGCCGGTGCTGGTCTATGTCCTGGAGACAGCATTACGATTGCTCCATCCTTACATGCCATTCGTCACAGAAGAATTATGGCAGAACCTCAAACACCGTCTGCCAGATAAATGGCAGAAAACAGACTCGATTATGGTTGCCAAATATCCTAAAACCGATAAAAAAGCGATTGATGCCAAAGCAGAAAGAGTTATCGAGGCAATGATCGATATGACCCGCGCCATCCGCAATATCCGTGCAGAGAATAAGGTGGAGGTAAACAAGTGGATTGCCGTCGACGTTTATACAGGGCAACTGACTTCAGCACTGATTCCCTATTCTTCTGCCATCCAGACGTTGGCAAAAATAAAACCGCTCGATTTCAAGAACAGTCGCTTATCCGGTACAATGAACGAGAAATTTGCAGTGGCAGTTCTCAGGGATTCGGATGTAGTTGTGCCGATGGCAAGTATGATTGACCTCGCCGTCGAAAAAGAAAGAATCCAGAAAGAGCTGGTACAGATGGAAGCCGATATAAACCGTCTAGAGGCACGCCTTAAAGACGAGGCTTTCCTGAGTAAAGCTCCCCAGGCAGTAGTCGCCAAAGAAAAAGAACGGCTGGTAGAAAGAAAAAAACACATTGCCCGGTTGAAACAACAGATTGGGGAAAGAGGCTAGATAAAAGGAAAGCTATTTCTTTCTCTCAGTGATTGTCTTGGTGATAATAATACTGTCCGGATAACCACAACGATTCAACCAGTCGAGGGCTTTCTTGGTATCGCTGGCAACCCGTGATTTGTCGCAATTCTGGACGCGGTATTTGAAAAGCCAATAAGTAAATTCTTTCAATTCACTGAGGCTGATGGATTTGAGACGGCGGTAATGTTTTTCTCTGCGGAACTTCTCCAGTAACTCCGGTTGAGTCGCATCGTAAATCCGCTGAAAAGCCTCGGCAGTAGTATCCTCTTCTTTCATCAATCCCGCAGTCAGACGTTCTTTGCGCACTTCTTCTTTCACCGACAGTAAAAGAGCCTCTTCCACGGTTATGCCGTAAAAGTAATTCAAGTACTGACGGTACTTTGTAGAGCCGAGCAACGCCTGGAACTTTTCTTTTGTTATATCAAGCGGCGGCTTGCCCTTCAGCAGAAAATCCGATTTTTCTTTCTCAGGAAGTAAGCTATCAACTGCCTCGCAAAGTCGCTCCGCCACTAACTGCCAGTCGAAAGCAGAGCCAGCGATCAGATATGTATAATGGCGACTCTGGTAGGTTTCCTCGGGAGAACCCCATTTGCCGACAGCTTCCAATAAAGACAGATACCAGTGTTTGCCTGAAGCAATCGAACCCCGGAGATGGCGGATGGCTTCATCATCCAGAGAGGTCAATTGCGAAGATATTTCTTTATCATGAGCATGGGGTTTGCCCATTTGTAGTCTCTCCGATTTCCACTTTCAATTTTTCGTAGAACTGGAGCCTCCCGGTATCGAGCATCTCGTTAATTTTCTTTTCTATGGCATCTCCGACACCGGAGATTTCTCTCAATCTGCCTTCAGATGCAAGTTGAGATAGCTCCACGGGAAATTTCTCGATTTCATCCGCCACTTTCCGGTATGCCCGAATCTTGAACCAGCTTTCTTTCTTCTTTTCCAGCAAGCGGGCAATATCACGGAATATTGCAGCGATTTGCTGATTGGTCATAAACTATTTTCCGCAGCAGTGCTTATACTTTTTGCCACTGCCGCAAGGACAAGGGTCGTTCCTGCCTACTTTCTTACCCTCTACCTTCTCCGTCGGTTTCACGCTATCACCGGCACGACTGGCATTGGCAACCTGCGCCATCGGGGAAGCGGTCTGTTTGGGAGGCGGTCCTTTGGTGATATTGAGATTGAAGATATTATGCACCAGGTCATGGCGAATACCCACCATCATTCCCTCAAAAAGTTCATGCCCTTTACGTTTGTAAAGGGGCAGCGGGTCTTGACCTATTGCTTGCAAACCTATTCCCTGCCGCATATTGTCCATACTCGTCAAATGGTCAACCCAATAATTATCAGTGACGCGCAACATCAAGAGGCGTTCCAGCATCCTTGTGCTATCGGCACCAAGTTCGCTTTCTCTTTTCTCGTAGAGAGACTCGGCTTGTTCCAACAACCGGTCTTCGATTTCATTAGGTTTCAGCTCTGCCAGAGATTCCTCACTGAACTCTTTTGGCAGAGGCATAATTGTTTTAACGTCAGTAACGAATTGGCTCAAATTACTATCGCCGGATTCCCCGGTATGAGATGCGATGATATCTGCCATCTCTTCTTTAATCATTGAAAAGATGTTTGCCCTGAGGTCAGCGCCGCTCAAGATTTTACGTCGTTCACCGTAAATGATTTCCCGCTGGTTATTAACTACATCATCATAATCAACCAGATGTTTACGAACGTCAAAGTGATAACCTTCGACTCTAATCTGAGCGCCCTCGATTGCCTTATTGACTATAGAGTTCTCAATCGGAACATCTTCGCCGATGCCAGCCCATTCCATAAACTTTCCGACACGGTCGCCGCCAAAACGTCGCATAATATCATCTTCCAGCGAAACATAGAATCGGGTACTGCCTGGATCGCCCTGACGCCCTGCCCTACCTCTCAACTGGTTATCGATACGCCGCGCCTCATGCCGTTCTGTGCCGATGATATGCAAGCCGCCTTTGGCGATAACCTCATTGTGCTCTTGCTGCCATTCTTCGGGATTCCTACCGTCAGGCTTACCCCCTAGGACGATATCCACACCTCTGCCTGCCATATTGGTCGCTACTGTCACAACACCTATTCTACCTGCTTGAGCAACAATATTAGCTTCCTTCTCTTGCTGTGCTTGCTTCGCATTCAATACCTGATGAGGAATACCTTTCCGCTTCATCCTTTCGCTCAAATCTTCAGACTTTTCCACCGAGACCGTACCGATCAAAATCGGACGACCTTCTTTATGAAGTTCCTCGACCTCATTGACCACCTGATTGAATTTTGCATCCTCGTTCTTATATATTTTATCGGTGAAATCTTGACGCGCTGTCGGCTGATTAGTAGGAATAATCACTACCTCAAGCTTATAAATCTTGTGGAACTCTTCCGCCTCTGTAACGGCCGTGCCCGTCATGCCTGCCAGCTTCTGGTACATACGGAAATAGTTCTGGAAAGTGACGGTAGCATATGTTCTGGATTCTTCTTCAATATGCACCCGCTCCCCATTTGCCACCTCTTTGGCTTCGATGGCTTGATGTAAACCATCGGAATACCGCCGACCATGCATCATCCGTCCGGTAAATTCATCGACAATGACTACCTTGCCATTGTTAACGACATATTCCTTATTCTTCTTAAAAAGGTTATGAGCGGTAATTGCCTGTCGGATATAGTGTTCCCACTTCGATTGGAATTCGTGCAGGCTCTCAATATTGAGTTTGTTTTGAGCTTTATCCACTCCTTCAGCTGTTAGCATGACGGAATGATTTTTGTCGTTGATTAAATAATCCAATCCTTCTTCCAGGTCAATACCTTTCTGCTTTGCCTCACTTTCTTCGAGGTCAGTAACAATTTTACCCGTCAGTTGTCGGGCAACTTTATCGACAATACTGTATTTCTTCAGAGCGCCTTCTTCCGCAGGTCCACTAATGATAAGCGGTGTGCGCGCCTCATCGATGAGGATATTATCCACTTCATCCACGATGGCATAATTCAAATCACGCTGAACACACTGGTTTAGGTCGATGACCATATTATCCCGCAGATAGTCGAAGCCAAACTCATTATTGGTGCCGTAGGTGATATCTGCCTGATAGGCTTCTTTGCGCGCGACAGGTCTGAAGTGACGCCACGGATCGTCTTCCTTACCGCTATCATAACCGGGGTCATAGATGAAGGAAACCCCACTCTGTGCGCCAGTGGTTTGCTGACCCTGGATACTCGATACGCTCGCACCTAAAGCATGATAGATAGGGCCCATCCAGTAAGGGTCACGCTTGGAGAGATAATCATTGACCGTAACCAGATGCACACCTTTGCCGGTCAGTGAATTCAGATAAAGAGGAAGCGTTGCTACCAGCGTCTTACCTTCACCGGTCTTCATTTCGGCAATTCTCCCTTGATGAAGAACGATGCCGCCCATCAGCTGGACATCGAAGTGACGCTGTTTAATAGTGCGTTTTGCCGCCTCACGAACCGCCGCAAAAACTTCCGGGAGAAGTTCATTCAAAGCTTCATTTTGTGCTTTTTGTAGTTCTTTCTCAAACTGCTCCAACTTCTCTTGCAATTGCTTATTGGTTGCAGTCTCATTTTCCTTCGTGTACTCATCCGGTGCTGATGCTAACCGTGTTCTGGCTTCTTGCAACTCCTGCCGAGTTGTGTCCACTTCCCGTTGAATATCAACCGCAGCTTTAGTTAATCTATCTTTAAACTCTTCTGTTTTGGCTTTTAGTTGCTCGTCGGAGAGCTTTTCAAATTCAGGTTCAAGAGAGGTTATCCTATCTACGGTAGGTCGAACTTTTTTCAGTTGTTTTTCATTGGAATCGACTAAATTACCAAGCCATTTAATCATGATTTTTCCCTCGAATTAACTCTCGTGCTTCTTCGGCGTCCTTCTCCCAGACCATAACCTTCACTTCACCCATACCATCCACCGTGAAGACATAAACAGAAGGAGATGACGATGGTTTCAGTAAACAGGAGATGCCGTTGCTTTCCAGTAAACCTTTGATGATTTGTGCTTCGGTTTCCCCTCTTGCAACATAGACTGCTACCAGTTTATTACTCTGGCTCAAACATCGCTCCTATGGACAATCCGGTATGAATGCGGTGGATTGCTTCACCCAATAGCGGGGCCGTCGGTAAAACTATAATTTTATTCAGTTTCTTTTCAGGCAGAACAGGGATAGTATCCGCCACCACCACCTGTTTCACCGGGCATATGTCGATGCGTTCAATTGCTTTATTAGAAAAAACAGGATGCACAGCACAGGAATACACTTCCTTCGCACCGTGTGCTATTATGGTGTTAACCGTATTCACCAGAGAGCCTGCGGTATCGATTTCATCATCGAAGGTGATGGCGGTTTTACCCCTAACATCACCGATGACATTCAATACCTCACTGTTACCATCATTACTAAGACGTCTTTTTTCCATAATCGCCAGCGGAGCATTAAGCCTTGCCGCAAAGTCACGCGCCCGTTTGGAAATACCGATATCGGTAGCAACCACGACTAAATCTTCTATCTTCTTCTGCTTGAAATAGTCACTCAGCAGATAAAGTGCTGTCAGCTCATCTACCGGAATATTGAAAAACCCCTGAATCTGGGCGGCATGAAAGTCGACTGCCAGCAAACGATTGGCACCCGCTACCGTTAACAGGTCGGCAATCAAGCGGGCAGTGATAGGCACGCGGGGCTGGTCTTTTTTATCCGTACGTCCGTACGCATAGTAAGGGATGACGGCCGTAATTCTCTTGGCGGAAGCCCGTTTCAGAGCATCGAGCATAATAAGTAATTCAACCAGACTTTTGTTAACCGGATGCGAGATTGGCTGAACCACGAAAACATCCCTCTCGCGAACGTTTTCCATAATACGAACAAAGATGTTTTCATTACTAAAATCAAACACTTCTGCACGCCCCAGAGGAATATCAAGATAATCAGCAATTTCTTTTGCCAGAGCAGGATGAGCATTGCCCGTAAATATCTTCAGATCGTCCATAATACTCCTTCAATCAGCGCTATCCCAAGCTATTACATTATACCACCACCACAAAACAACCTCATCTCCATACACAATAAAAACTGGCCGGTGTAAACACCAGCCAGTTTAATTATCCCACGATGCTATTAATGAAATCGTTAATCATCTATACCGGGAATAGGGAACTTGTGACACCATTGACTGACTTCGCCCTGCGCCTGGTCCTCGACAACTTTATCACCAAGGTGAGTAAGCACCTTGAAAATCAAATTCGCACATAGTTTCATCTCTGTTGCGGTAAAGCCACGAGTAGTCATCGCCGGTGTGCCAAGTCTGACACCACTGGTTATCCAATTAGAACGAAGGTCAAAGGGAATAGAATTCCTGTTAACCACAATACCTACACGTTCCAGAGCTTCCTGTGCCTCTTTACCGGTAACCTTGATTGGCGTCAGGTCAACCAGAACGATGTGATTATCCGTTCCTCCCGTAACCAGCCGCAGACCGAGTCTTTGGAGTTCTGCTGCCAACGCCTGTGCATTAGCCAATATATTACGCTGGTAATCCAAGAAAGACGGCTGCAATGCCTCATGAAAAGAGACTGCCCGGGCAGCGATGGCATGTACCAAGGGACCACCCTGCATCCGGGGGAAAACAGCCGAATCAATCGCCTGTGAGTACTCCTGACGGCATAAAATAAAAGCACCCCTGGGTCCTCTCAAAGTCTTATGCGTGGTCGAAGTAACGATATCAGCATAAGGCACCGGTGTAGGATGCAAACCCACTGCAATCAAACCGGCAATATGTGCCATATCAACCATCAGTTTTGCACCGACCATATCGGCAATCTGACGGAAACGTTCAAAGTCAATTATTCTGGGATAAGAACTGGCACCAACTACAATCAGCTTGGGTTTATGTTCCAGAGCTAATCTCTCTACTTCCTGATAGTCGATACGCTCCGTTTCTTTATCCACGCCGTACTGTACAACATTATATGTCCTACCCGAGAAACTGATTTTATCGCCATGGGTCATATGTCCGCCGTGCGCCAGTTTCATACCCATAATCGTATCGCCATACTGCAACATAGCTAAATAGACCGCCATGTTTGCCGGAGCGCCGGCGTGGGGTTGCACATTAGCATGATCAGCATGAAAAAGTTGTTTCACACGATCGATGGCCAGGGTCTCAATCACATCGACATTTTCACAACCACCATAATGCCGATGATGCGGATAACCCTCGGCATATTTATCTGTAAGAAATGAACCCAAAGCCTCCAGCACAGCACGGCTGGTATAATTCTCTGAGGCAATCAAATTGATAGTCGATTGCTGGCGTTTTCTCTCTAGCTCAATAGCACGGTAAATTTCAGGGTCAACCTGACGCAAAGAACTCATCTTTTACCCCCTATCTAATGAAAGTCTAGCAGAGTAAGGGGAGTATGGTCAATTAAGTTAATTGGTTCAGTAGATCCCGTACACTTTCTCATTTATTAGATAATTGAATCCTGCTGAGCAATCATGGCAAAACACCAATATTTAATATCTAAAATGGCTCCTGTAATTGACTTGATTTCACTGTCGTGTTATCATAATCAAGAATCGATTTCAAAATTTTGAATACAGGTCGCCAAGACAAGATGTCAGCATTGACTGACCTTTATCAAGAAATTTCTCTCTGCCGACAGTGCGAAATTGCTAAAACCCGAACCAGAGTAGTTCCCGGTGAGGGTGCAGAGAATGCTGATATATTGTTCATCGGAGAAGCTCCAGGCTGGCATGAAGACCAGCAGGGACGTCCTTTCGTCGGTCCGTCAGGTCAATTTCTGGACAGTTTGTTATCTTCGATAAACCTCAAACGACCGCAGGTTTATATTGCCAATGTCATTAAATGTCGGCCGCCGGGGAACCGGGACCCTCTGCCTATTGAAATCACCAATTGCCAGAAGTGGCTCGATCGTCAAATTGCAATACTTTCCCCCAAAATAATCGTTACTCTGGGGCGTTATTCGATGGCAAAATTCTTCCCGGGTAAAAGTATCAGTAAAATACACGGGACTGCTCAAACGCAAAACGGTATTACCTATTTTGCAATGTATCATCCTGCAGCAGCACTCCATCAAGGTAATTTACGTCAAGTTATCGAGCAAGATATGCTTAAACTCCCCCCATTACTGACACAGGCAAAGGCAAAGATGATAAAGGAACCCGAACCAAAATCAGAACCTCAACCAGAACAACTGGGCATGTTTTAATAACCCCAAAAATAGGAGACTGGAATGCCCGATAGAGAACTAATTTCTCTCGACCAAGTCCAGATGGCGGCAGAACGTTTTCTGGAAGAGCGATTGAAAGGCATAAAAAAAATTTCCGTAGATAAGGTAAAACTTGCTTCCATCGAAGGTATTCTCATCTATGATGTGGCAGGTTCCGCTACGATTGGAACGGGATTTATCAGCAAAAAGACCCGGTTACCATTCAAAATTCAAATATCGGCAATCGACGGAACAGTCGTCGGTTATGAAACGCAAACTATTGATTCATAGGATACGAAAAATGGCAAAATCTAAACTAAAAATTATTCCCCTCGGCGGGCTGGGTGAAATCGGCAAGAACATGATGGTCATGGAATACGAAAACGACATCATTATCATCGATGTGGGTTTGATGTTCCCCGAGGAAGAAATGATGGGAATCGACCTCGTCATTCCCGATATCTCTTACTTGATGGATAAGAAAACCAAGATAAGAGGCATCATCATCACGCACGGTCATGAAGACCACATCGGAGCACTACCCTATATCTTACCCCAGCTAAATGTTCCGGTTTATTCCACGAAATTAACCAACGGCTTGATATCGGTCAAGTTAAAAGAGCAAAAATTGATGGCGTCAGCCGATCTCAGGATAGTACCTCCCGGCGGGAAGATTACACTGGGTACGTTCAAAGTAGAATTCTTTCCCGTCTGTCACAGTATCCCGGATGCGGTCGGTTTCATCATTAACACACCTGCGGGAACAATCGTCCACAGCGGTGATTTCAAAGTTGATTACACACCGATAGGCAGTAAGCCTACCGACTTATCCCGTTTGGCACAAGCCGGTAAGCAAGGAGTCTTGCTACTACTATCCGATTCCACTTATGCAGAACTACCGGGATATACACCTTCGGAACGTATCGTCGGAGAAACCTTCGACCGTATTATGGCAGAAGCTACCGGCAGAGTGATTATCGCTACCTTCTCATCTTTGATTTCACGAATTCAACAGGTAATCGATGCGGCTGAAAAACATAACCGGCGCGTCTGTATCGTAGGACGCAATATGACGGAAATCGTCCGTATGGCGCTCGATTTGGGTTATCTGAAAACATCTCCAAAAACGCTGGTGAGCATCGAAGAAATAAAAGGGATACCACATGACCGCCTTGCTTTCGTCACCACCGGTACACAGGGAGAACCCACCTCTGCGCTGGTACGCATGGCCAACCAGGACCATCGCCAAATACGCATCATACCCGGAGATACCGTGGTAATATCAGCGACTCCAATACCGGGTAATGAAGCCGTGGTAGCACGCACCATAGATAATCTTTTCAAACAAGGTGCCCAGGTACTTTATAACAGTATTGCCCCGGTACATGTTCACGGACATGCCAGTCAGGAAGAGCTGAAACTTCTACTCAATATCGTAAAACCGAAGTTTTTCCTCCCGATTCATGGAGAATACCGACATCTCAGTCTGCATTCCAAATTAGCACAATCAGTCGGGATTCCCAAGAATAATATCTTCGTAATGGAAGACGGTAATGTGCTGGAACTCGATAGTGATAACGCAAAAATTACCGGACGCCTTCCATCGAGCAACGTCTATGTCGATGGGCTCAGTGTGGGCGGTATCGATAATGTCGTATTGCGTGACCGTCAAATGCTATCTCGTGACGGCATTGTGATAGTGATCATCGCTATGAATCGGCAGACAGGGAAATTGGTAGGTAAACCGGATATCGTTTCACGCGGTTTCGTCGACCCTCAGGGATCCAACGAAATACTGGAAAAAAGCCGCGATCTGGTGATGCAAGTACTGGACCATAGCGGAGCGCACCCGGCAGAATGGAGTTTTGTCAACACTAAGGTAAGAGACACATTATATAAATTCTACTACGAACAAACCAAGCGTCATCCGATGATTCTACCATTTATGGTAAAAGTATAGTATAGTACACTCAGGTAACAGATATGCCCAAAAAAGGTAAAAGCTCAACAGGGAAAGGTCAGGGAGTATCACGCTGGGACTGGTTATTTTATACCGTCCTGGGGATTCTGGTAATCCTAGCGCTCACTATCGTGCCATGGGTAGAAGTCGGTGACTGGTTTTCAAATATTTGGGCTGGCGTCTGGGATGTAATCGGCTGGGGTATTATCTTCATAGCACTGGCTTTATTGACACTCATCGTATTGATTGCAATTAGAAAAGTTACGTCTCTTTTCAGACACTGGATGAAATGGCTGGGTGTTATTTCTCTCATCTTCGCTGCCTGGGGAATACTGACCTTTTTCGACCTCGGCGGTTCTTTTGGAATCGGTATTATCGGCGATCAGAATTTCCCGGGTGCAATGAGAATTTTTGCCCTCTTGCTGGCAAGCTTACTATTAATGGCACCGCAATTACTCATTTACTTCGTGAAGTGGGTTACAAGAACGATTGCAAACGCACGTAACCGGAGGCGTCAGAAAGCGGCAATGAAACCCATCACCTACAAAAAGATCTCTCTACCCCTTAAAGAAACTGCCTCTGTCACTAAACCAACCGAGCTGGAAACACCCGCTCCCAAAGAAAGTAAAGCTACCACAAAAGAGAAGGAAACTCCTGCCGCTCCGGCACAAAAAGGTTTGCGTCAGATAGCCCAGGATGTCTGGAAAAAATACGGGCAATCTTCCGCCGCCAAAGAAGTCGACGGCTGGCGATTGCCGCCAATCGATATTCTGGATGACATCTCAGAGGTTGAGGTTGGGCAGGCTGACAATGTACAGAGGGCAAGACGAATCGAGGAAGCTCTTAAAAGCTATGGGGTAGAAGCAAAGGTCGTACAGATTAATGCCGGCCCGACTGTAACTCAGTTTGGCATCGAACCGGGCTGGGATATTAAGACAAGAGAAATCAAAGAGCGGGACAAAGACGGCTCTGTCCAGACCAGATTGGAAGAAGTCTCTCGCACTAGAGTTAAGGTAGATAGGATTACATCACTTGGTAATGACCTTGCACTCGCCCTAGCAGCATCCAGCATCCGCATCGAAGCTCCTGTACCGGGTAAAGCAATCATCGGAATCGAGGTACCGAATACAGTATCCAGCGCTGTTAGCTTACGCGGCGTGATTGAAACCAGTGTTTTCCAGAAGCTGGCCGCAAAATCAAAATTATCCGTGGCTCTTGGTAAGGGAGCCGGTGGTGAAGCCGGTGCTGCCGACCTCGCGAAAATGCCTCATCTGCTTATCGCCGGGGCTACCGGCAGCGGCAAAACCGTCTGTCTCAATGCGATTATTGCCTGTCTTTTAATGCAGAATACTCCTGATGAGATTCGTCTCATAATGATTGACCCCAAGAGGGTGGAACTGACACCTTACAATAGCATTCCTCAATTGGCCGTACCGGTCATTGTCGACACCGAAAAAGCAATCGAAGCCCTGCGCTGGCTGAATCAAGAGATGGACAACCGTTATCAGCAACTTGCCAAAGTGGGGGTGCGAAATATCGAAGGCTACAATAAAACCCGAACGGGCAAAGATAAAATGCCCTATTTGATTCTCGTTATCGATGAATTAGCCGATCTGATGATGGCCGGTTTCGATGAAGTGGAACATATCCTCTGTCGTCTTGCCCAGCTTGCCCGCGCCATCGGTATTCATCTCATCGTCGCGACACAACGTCCCTCAGTAGATGTGGTAACCGGTCTGATTAAAGCAAACTTCCCTACCCGTCTCAGTTTTGCAGTCACTTCACAGGTGGACTCACGTACTATCCTGGATTCTGTCGGCGCAGAAAAACTCCTCGGCAGAGGCGATATGCTTTATATGCCTACCGATGCCGCCAAACCGAAAAGACTGCAGGGATGCTTTGTTGCCGACGCAGAAATAGAAAGATTAGTGTATTTCTGGAGCAGTCAGAATGTAGAGGAAGTGGCGCCTCTGAAGATAGAAGCCTTACCGACTACTACCGGACATGGTGCTCACGAACCACCCAAAGACGTACTGATGGAAGAAGCAAAGAAGATAGCCCTGGAACATGGCGGGCAAATTTCTACATCATTCCTGCAGAGACGCTTACAAATAGGGTATCCCAGAGCCGCCCGTCTTAAAGAATTACTCGACGAGGAACTGGCAAAAGAAGGCCTCCGGACATCACCGCCTCCGCCGCCAGAGGAAGAACCTCCACTTCAATGAACTGCTAATGTAGGGTCGGAGTAGAAACCTATCCCGACAAATACGAAAACAAAAGAGGAAGAGTTAAACTCTCCCTCTTTCTGAAATCCGGTCCAGAATAATTCTACTTGCCGAGTAATTCCTTTGCCTTCGCATGGAAAGCAGGAATAATCTTCTTCCAATCGCCGACAACACCAAAACGAGCCTCTTTGAAGATGTTAGCCTCCGGATCGCGATTGATAGCAATGATATTCTTGGAACCGGAACAACCCGCAAGGTGCTGACTGGAACCGGAAAGAGCCACTGCAATATAGACATCCGGTGATACAATCTTGCCGGTCAAACCAATCTGGATGGTATCAGACACCCAGCCATTATCGCAAGGCGGTCGGCTGGCGCCCACTGCACCCTTAAGCAGTTTAGCTAATTCTTCCAATTGCTTGAAGCCGTCTGCGCCACCGATACCCCTACCGCCTGACACAATAACAGGAGCATCTTCCAACTTGACACCCTCGACTTCCTGCACAACTTTCTGCAAGAGGTTTGTCTTGATAGCGGCGGCATCCAATCCGGCAGCAACGGTAACAACTTCACCTTTTCTGGCATTATCCGGAACCAGAGCAGACATCGCTTTGGCCCTGACCGTTGCCATCTGCGGCGAGGTCTCCATGGTAAAAATTGCCTGGGCATTTCCGCCATAAACCGGTTTGGTCTGCAAGAGTAATTTCGAAGATGTGTCTATTTCCAGAGCGACACAGTCCAATGTCACTGCGGTGCCTAATCTGAAAGCAGCACGCGGTGCCAGGTCGCGCCCGATAGTAGTCTGACCCAGTAACAAAATCCGCGGGTTCGCTTGCTTAGCAACCTTCTCGACAACCGCAACATAAGCATCGGTCCTATAATCTTTCAGAAGCGCATCATCAACGACGTAAACCTTATCGGCACCGAAGGCAATGGCTTCAGCTGCAAAACTCGCCACACCACTGCCCACCAGAAGAGCACTTAACTCTTCTTTAAGCTCATCAGCCAGTTTCCTGCCGCAGCCTAACAATTCTTTGGCAATAGGAGCTAATTTACCCTCGACCACTTCCGTAAAAATCATAACGCCTTTATTATCAGCCATTGTTTTTCTCCTTAATTCAAACTACCCGTCAGTCACCGGAGGGACTTCAGAGCAGTTTTACCTCCATGAGTTTTTTGGCGAGATTAGCCGCGGCATCCTCTTCATTTTCACCGGTAACAATTTCGCATTTACCCTCACGGACAGGCTGGAAGAGTTTGTGCATTTTGGTACGACGGCCGGCAACTCCGATTTTAGCGGTATCGGCACCGATATCAGCCGGTTTCCAGATAATCAGCTCCTTGCGCTTCGCCGCCATAATGCCCTTAATAGTAGCGTAACGTGCCGCCCCAAGCTCATTACTGACTGTAATCAGTGCCGGCATGGTAGCCTCGATAACCTCATAGCCGTCAGCAGTTACTTTTTCCACCTTGACCTTGTTATCAACAACCTCTACCTTCTTGGCAACGGTAATCTGGGGTAATCCCAGTATTTCGGCGATACAAGAACCCACCTGACCGGAATCCCAGTCAGCTGCTTGACGTCCACAGAAGATCAGGTCGAACTGACCGATTTTCTTAATCGCTATCGCCAGCGCATAAGCCGTCGACCAGCTATCGCCATCGACAAAAGCGGGGTCTTCCAACAAAACAAGCTCATCGGCACCCATAGACAAAGGTTTCTTCACGACATCTCTCAACAGATTCGCACCCAAACTGATAATGGTAACTTTACCGCCTTTAGCATCCTTAATCCTCAGTGCTGCTTCAACAGCCTGTTCGTCAAAGGGGCTGATAACCGGCGGGATATTCGTCTGAGGCGCTACTTTATTGGTTGTCGAATCGATTTTAAAACTAGCAGGGGGAGCTTCAGGGTCAGGAACCTGCTTCACGCAAACAATGATATTCATCTTGTACTATCTCCTCTAGGCCATGAACTCAAAACAAAATTTAAAAACTCTAGATAAATTTAGCATCAAACCGAGTCCAGCGTCAAGTCGGTCATTCGGCGTACGGGAAGATACTACCCATCGCATTTTTCTACTATCGAGGCAATGTTAGACAAACAACTCGCTTAATGCCGCTTAAGTCAGTGATGACTTCGATATACGCTGACGGGAAGATACTACGGAGAAGATTCGTAACTGCTTCGCTTTGCCCCATTCCTATCTCCATCAACAGACAGCCGAGTGGCTTTATTTTCTCACGTACTTGAAAACAAAGACGTCGTATCATATCCAGACCATCAATACCGCCATCGAGTGCTAAAGGCGGCTCAAAACCGATTGTATTAACTCGAGGTAAATCGGCAGTCCTGACATAAGGGAGATTAGTAACGATGATATCGGCAGGTTCGGAGAGGGGTTCAAGCATATTCCCGATGAGGAAACGGACTCTATTCTGAACACTGTGTTTCCGACAATTACGTTTTGCGACGGCTACTGCCGCCTCAGAAATATCGACGGCATCGATATGGGCATCGGGTAAACTGAGCGCCAGACTGATCGCAATAGCACCACATCCGGTACCGATATCTGCAATAAGCGGAGCGGAATATTTTCTACTACGGGTAATCGCTTGTTCCACCAGTAGTTCTGTTTCAGGGCGGGGAATCAAAACATTATTATCGACCAAAAAATCCAGACCAAAAAATTCACGGTGCCCGGTGATATAAGCACTCGGCTCACCTTTCAAACGGCGCTCGATACACTGCCGATAAGATTCTTCCTGTTGTGGAGTTAATTCACGGTCGAATTCAGTATAAAGCAGAGTACGGTCAATCCTGAGGATATGTCTTAAAAGTAATTCGGCTTCCAGAGAAGCGGATTCAATATTGTTAGCAACCAGCAGCTCTCTAGCCCGACTGAGAGCCTGTCGCCTCGTCATTCCATCTGTTCCTGCAGTTGTTTTGCCTGTTCCTCAGTTGACAGAGCATCGATAAGCGGGTCTAACTCGCCCTCCATAATTCGAGGCAGGTTATGAAGTGTTAAGCCAATCCGGTGGTCGGAAAGGCGGTCTTGCGGGAAATTATAAGTACGGATTTTCTCGCTGCGTTCACCGGTACCCACCTGAGAACGGCGCAGGGAACTCATTTCCTGCTCCTGTTTGGTACGCTCCATATCGAGCAGACGTGAGCGCAGGACTGCCATCGCTTTCTGGCGATTTCTTAGTTGAGAACGCTCGTCCTGACAAATCACCACCATACCGGTAGGGAAATGGGTAAGGCGCACCGCCGTTGCCACTTTATTCACATTCTGTCCGCCGGCACCGCCACTGTGGAAAATATCGACTCTAAGGTCACTGGGGTCAATGGATAAATCCACTTCCTCAGCTTCGGGCAATACTGCCACGGTAGCCGTGGAAGTGTGAATTCTACCGGAGGACTCGGTTACAGGAACCCTCTGGACACGGTGCACGCCTCTCTCATATTTAAGCCGGCTGAAGACCCCTTTACCACTAATTTCAAGGACGATTTCCTTAATACCACCGCCGATACTTTCGCTGGTGCTGATGATTTCCACATTCCATCTTTTTAACTGAGCGTAGCGGCTATACATCCGGAAAAGTTCGGCGGCAAAGATTGAAGCCTCATCGCCACCCGCCCCTGCCCGAATTTCCATAATACTGTCCCTTTCATCGTTCGGGTCTTTAGGTATCAGCGCAACCTTCAATTCTTCCTGAAGACGATTTTGCTTCTCTTCAAGCTGATGAAGTTCTTCTTTGACCATCGAGAGCATTTCCGCGTCGAGCTTGTCGCTTTGCATGGTCCGCGTCTCTTCGATCAACTTCGCAGTGACTTTGTAGTCCTGATAAAGCCCCACGATATTATCGAGCGAAGCTTTCTCTTGAGCCAGCTTCGTCACTTGCTTGTGGTCAGCAGCTATTTCAGGGCTTCCCATCTGATTGACAAGCTCTTCGTATCTTTTATTGATTTGTTCCAGTTTATCCCACATCGTAATAACCCAACACAAAAATTATAACATAGGGATAGTGAGAGCGAGAAAAATTGAGGGTTGCTAGGTATTTCCGACAGTCTCGCCGGGCAAGACGCGAGCGCCCGGTTTGAGTTTGCAACCCGCATCGACTGTGACATGGTCGCCAAGCACTGCATCAACCAGATAGCTATCATCGCCGATGTCACAATTATCCGCTAATACAGAACTCTTGATAATGGCTCTCTGCTCGATAGCAACATCATGCCAGAGCACAGAGTCCGCAATTACCGCATTTTCCAGAATCGTACAATGGGGTCCAATGACCACCGGTCCTGTTAGCCTCACCCCATGCCCAACAACACAATTATCGCCGATAATCACCTTCCCACTGAACTGCACCGAGGGGTGAATATCGCACTTATCGCCGATGGTAACGTCTTTTTCAAATAAGCGGTTATCGCACTTACCGCTCAGAATGTCACGGTGTAACTGCAAATATTTCTCCGGCGTCCCCATATCCATCCAGTAGTTATCAAAGGAGTAAGCATAAACCGACTTGGTGTCTGCTAGCATTGGCGGGAAAACTTCGCGTTCAAAGCTATACTTGGTATCCGGCGGTATCCGCTGAAGAACTTCAGACTCAAGGACGTAGGTACCGGCATTTATCATATTGGTAGTAACTTCTTCCGGTTTCGGTTTCTCCGTAAAACGCTTCACTTTGCCGCGGGAATCAGTTTCGACGACTCCGTAAATGGTCGGGTTTTCTACCGGTGTCAGCGCAATCGTGACTTGAGCCTTATGACGACGATGAAATTTAACCATACTCGTGAAATCACAATTATGGAAGATATCGCCGTTGAGCACCAGAAAGGTGCCGTCAAGGTATTTCTCGACATTCTTCACAGCGCCGGCAGTACCTCTGGGGCTCTCTTCCATTACATATCTCAATCTGACCCCAAACTTACTGCCGTCACCGAAGTAATCCTGCATAGACTCAGCAAGATAGTATTGTGCCAGTATAATCTCCGATATATTGTGCCCTCCGAGATTACGGATAACATGCTCCAGAAAGGGGACATTCACGGTGGGCACCATCGGTTTGGGCGTATTGTAGGTCAGGGGACGCAATCTGGTTCCGTGCCCGCCTACCAGGATAACCGCTTTCAATTTATCTTTCACTCCCTCGATACCTGATTCCGGCTACATTTTAACACAATTAACTTCCGGCGCTTCTCTTCAGCGTAAACGCCGTGATGAGAGAGATACCCACTGCAAAAGCAACCAGTATCCCCAGGTCAAAACCGACTTCAATCAAGCTCTTGCCCTGCAGCATTATCTCTCTCAAGCCATCCACCGCATAAGTCAGCGGCAGGAACTTTGCCACCCATTGTAGAGCGGTGGACATTTGCTCTACGGGCCAGAGTACGCCGCAGAGAAAAACCTGCGGTAAAATAATGAGCGGGATGAACTGTACCATCTGAAATTCGTTGCGGGCGAAGGTAGAGATGAAAATGCCCAGATTGATAGCACATATCAATACTAATATCTGAAAAACAAAGATTTGCCACAGGTCGCCGGTATAATGAACATCCAGAACATAGATTGTATAGAACAAAATAATCACCGTCTGCGCCAGGGCAAAAATAAAGAATCCGAATAGATACCCGAGAACAATATCCGACCGGGAAACCGGCGAAGCCATCAGGCGTTCCAGCGTTCCCTGAGAACGCTCTCTGAGGAAGCTGATGCCGGTGAGCAGGAAACCAAAGAAGATTGCCAGTGTTGCCAGAAGCGCCGGTGCAATGTAATCCAGCATTCCCATTTCTTTCGGGAAGCTCAGCCAGATAAGCGTCATCACGACAATCGGCACAATCATTATCAAGGCAAAGGTGCGGCGGTCGCGTACCACCTGATTGAAAATTCTGCCGGCAATAGTAAGAGCATGGCTAGGCATCATTCTTCCCCTCACGCCGGACGAAATAAAGGAAAGCCTCTTCCAGCGTAGCATCGGGTTTACCGGTTGCTTGGCAGAGCTGCAGCGGTGTTCCCTCGGCGATGACCCTGCCACTGCGTAAAAATGCCAGCCGGTTACAGTGAGCGGCATCGTCCATCGTGTGACTGGAAACGATGATAGTAACACCACGACTATTCAAATTTGCAAAGTGTTGCCAGAAATTAGCCCTCAATTCCGGGTCGAGACCAACCGTAGGCTCATCCAGAAAAAGTAACGGCGGATTATGGACGATAGCACAGGCGAGACTGACCCTCTGTTTCATTCCCCCGCTCAACTTCATAATGCCATCGTTACGACGCTCCCAGAGGTTTACCAGACGGAGTACTTCTTCCACTCGCTTTGCCCGCTCCGTACGATTCTTCAAACGGTAGATTTTGGCAAAAAAGTCTACATTCTGCGCTACGGACAATTCATTGTAAAGAGAGTGCTGTTGCGGCATATAGCCGATGAGATGAGCCATTTGTCGGGTAGGATGCTGTCCCAGAAGTTGAATTCTACCTTCTTTTTGCTTCAGAAGCCCGACCAGCAAACGAATCAACGTTGTCTTGCCGGCGCCATTAGGACCCAGAACTCCGAAGCTGATACCTCGGGGAATTCGTAATGAAAGGTCAGAAAGTGCCTTCAGTTTTGCATAATTGAAGGACACCTTTTCTACTTCAATCGCCAGTTTATCCGACATCGCATCCAGCATAATTGTAGATAATGATACAAGGATGACAACGGGGAAATCAACTATCGTCTCGGAGATGTCATTGTGAGCATAGCGAAACAATCTTGGGGAGGTGGGGAATCCCTACCCTGAGATTGCCACGCC
This sequence comes from uncultured Dehalococcoidia bacterium, assembly GCA_903916765.1. Lineage (GTDB taxonomy): Bacteria > Chloroflexota > Dehalococcoidia > Dehalococcoidales > Fen-1064 > Fen-1064. The sequence goes on from CAIWXV010000106.1 coordinate 36,487, forward strand.
CGCCTTCGGCGGACTCGCAATGGTTCCCGTTCTTAAACCTTTTCTTTCTCTTTTTCAGCCTGTTTAGCCGCAATAATCTTCTGAATAACCAGCGGCGGAGCTTCCTGGTAATGACTGAATTCCATCGAGTATGTGCCTTTACCCTGAGTGATTGATTTCAGATTAATAGCGTAACGCTGGACTTCTGCCAGCGGGATAATCGCTTCGATGGTATTAGCCCCTTCCTCGGGAATCATACCGTGCACCTGACCACGTTTAGTATTCAGGTCGCTGATAATATCGCCGGTATATGAATCGGGAGCAGTTATTTTAAGTTTCACGATGGGTTCCAGAAGAACAGGTTTACCATCCGTCAGTCCCCTCTTGACAGCGCCGGCGCCGGCAATCTTGAAGCAGATTTCTGATGAATCGACAGGGTGGAAACTGCCATCGATAGCCGTGATTCTGATATCATCCACAGGGAAGCCTGCCAGGACGCCTTCCTGTACTCCTTCATGGACGCCTTTCTCTACGGCAGGAATGAAGTTCCTGGGGATAGAACCACCGACGATTTTTTCGGTAAACTCTCTACCTGACCCACGCGGTAACGGCACCAGTTCCAATACTACATGTCCATACTGTCCATGACCGCCGGTTTGTTTCCTATGCTTATATTCCGCTTCGGTCTGGACGGTAATAGTCTCTTTATAAGGAATTTTGGGAGTCTGTAATTCGACATTAACCCCGAATTTGCGTGCCATCTTCTCGGCGGCAACAGCAAGCTGAATTTCGCCGATTCCGGAAAGAATAGTCTCGCTGGTAGTAGCATCACGGTGCATTTTAAGAGTGTGATCTTCTTCCACTATTTTGACAAGTGACGGACCCAACTTATCCAGGTCCAATTTAGTCTTGGGATAAACGGCTTCGCTGTATCTTGGTTCAGGGAATGTAATACCGACAATTTTGACAGGTTTTTCTTTAACACCCAGGGTATCACCGGTAGCAGTTACCGTTAACTTGGCGACTGCTCCGATATCGCCTGCCGCAATCTCATGTGCAGGCTCCTGGTTTTTACCACGCAAAACAAATAATTGTCCAATTCGCTCATGCTCGCCGCGAGTTGTATTCCACACTTGAGAGTTGCTACTAAAAACACCGTCATAAACACGGAAATAGGTCAGTCTACCCACATATGGGTCGGCACTCGTCTTGAATACCAGAGCGGCCAGAGGTCCGGCAGGATTCGCTGCCATTTTAACCGGTTTATTACCTTCTCCGATAACAAGAACTTCACCTTCTTTAGGAGCCGGGAGATAATTGTTAATCGCATCCATCAAAGGAATAACACCGATATTCTGTAAACCGGAACTCACCAGAATAGGCACCAACTTACCGTCGATTACGGCTTTACGCAAAGCTTTATGAAGGTCTTCCAGAGCGATTTCTTCACCGCTCAGATATTTTTCAATCAATTTATCATCTGTCTCGGCAATGGATTCAGCCAGCTTATCCCGCAGGGATTTAGCTTGACTCTGCAATTCCGACGGGACATCGCCTTCCTGTGCGGCTGTGCCGGTATAACTCTTCATTTTCAACAGGTCGATAACACCTTTAAAACTGGTGTGGTCACCAATCGGTATCTGGACAGGTAAACATTTGCGTCCGAATTTAGATTGAATCTGCTCCACTATTTTGGTGAAATCGGCATTCTCACGATCCATTCTATTGACGACAATCAGGCGCGGCAGATTATTTCCATTGCAGTATGACCAGACCTGCTCTGTGCCCACCTCGACACCGGAGACGGCACAAACCACAACCACTGCTCCTTCACTGACCCTGATAGCCGACTTGACCTCCCCGATAAAATCGGGATAGCCGGGCGTATCCATCAGATTGATTTTGTTCCCTTGCCAAACGTAAGGGAGCATACTGAGACTGATACTCATACTCCGTTTTTGCTCGGTAGGGTCGTAATCGGAAGTGGTGCTTCCGTCACTGACTTTACCCAACCGATTGATTACCTTGGCATCAAATAAGATGGCTTCCGCCAGCGAAGTCTTACCGGCACCATTGTGAGCGACTAAAGCAAGGTTACGGATGTTTTCTAAGCCGAATTGTGCCATATCACCAGTCCCCTTTATTGAAAATAGTACTAACCATTATAATCGCCCTGAAAGAATACGGCAACTTCGAGATTGTTCATCAAATAAACAAGGGGGGTTTACTGCACCCCGAATTTCTCATTGAAAACGATTTCGGCAAGTTCTTTCCGGGGCGGGGCTTTAGCTTCACCATCAGGATAACCCAATGGAGTCATCTCTACCACGCAAAAACCTTCAGGCACTCCCAGAATACTCTCTGCTTTCTTATGGTCGAAGTTACCAACATGTACCGTTCCCAATCCCAGCGCATGAGCAGCAAGAGTCAGATTTCCCATTGCCAAACCAACATCGAACATAAACCAATCACCCAGAACAGTAGATGGCCCCCCTTCACGATAAAAACCTGCCTTTCTAAGTACCGCACAGGCAACGATAACAATGGGGGCAGCTTTGATAGCATTGATGGAAGGATTGGTAGGAGTCAATGTACCGGCAAGTTCATTTTTGACATCATTATTGCGTACTATAATGAACCGCCAGCATTGAGTATTTGCCCAGGAAGGCGACCAGCGAGCCGCTTCCAGTACCTGTTCCAGAATCTTGTCATCGATGGGGTCGGTTTTGTATCGGCGAATACTTCTTCTTGCTTTGATAGCTTCCGGAACGTCCATCTTTCTACACTCCATTCTCTTCTTCTCCCCAGGCACCTTTGCCAACTAAGGAGACAAAACGACAGGCTCCGAGCTTTATTACTTCATTGCCTTGCTTATGCCTGACGATTTTATACAAATCCTGATTATAACGTGAGCCCACGGGAATTATCATTCGACCACCGACAGCCAATTGAGCTATGAGGTCAGAGGGCACTCTGGGGGCACCGGCAGTGGCAATAATCGCATCATAAGGGGCACCATTCTCCCAACCCAGGGTATTTTCTGCCAGATGCATCTCGATATTTTTATAGCCAAATTTTTCCAGTACTACTCGGGCTCTTTCAATAAGTAAGGGGAGACGTTCTGTAGTAGTTACAAAATGCGCCAGCTCTGCAAGAATTGCTGTCTGATAGCCGCTACCTGTGCCTAATTCCAGCACCTTCTCATTACCGGTGAGTTCTAATTCGGAGGTCATCAGAGCAACGATGTAAGGTTGTGAAATTGTCTGTTCCAGTCCGATTGGTAACGGTCGGTCTTCATAAGCCAGATAAGCTAAATCGGGAGAGACAAACAATTCACGGGGCACTTTAGCCATTGCCGATAGAACATGTTTGTCCTTAATCTCCGCCGCAAGATGCTCAATTAACCTGGCTCTGGCTATATCAAAGTCCATAATGAGGCTCACGCCCGATAAGGTTAGTGAATGATAAAAGACAGGACAACGATGACAATCAAGATAACGGCGGCAAGAGCACCAGACATCTTAAGCTCCGTGCCGACGTACTTGAACTGGTCGGGGAGATACTGGGCACCGGCCTGTTTGCCCGAGGACACAGCAGTTTTAACCGATGCAGCTAAGGGTTTACTAACTGCCTGTCCTGCAGTCGGTGTCTGCAAAGTATTGGCTTTTTTGCTGGACGAGTACTTGAATTTCTTGTGGTTTGATTTTTTAGACACTTGCAGCTCTCTTTCAAAAATTATTTGGCTCTAGGATGCGCTTTTTCATAACTCCGTCGGACATGTTCCGTTGTAAGATGCGTATAAACCTGCGTTGTAGAAATATTAGCATGTCCCAGTAATTCCTGCACGGCCCTCAAGTCGGCTCCGCCGCTCAACATATGCGTCGCAAAGCTGTGTCTCAGCGTGTGAGGCGTTACGGAGACTGCCAAACCTGCTTTTTTGGCATATTGCTTGAGTATCTGCCAGAAACCCTGCCTGGTGAGCCGCTCACCGCGGCGATTCAAAAACAGGGCTTTTTGTTCCTTATTATTGTGTGCCAATTGAGGACGTTCATCTCTGACATATTCCTCAACTGCATTTGCCGCCTGCTGATGAATAGGAATAATGCGCTCCTTGTGTCCCTTACCGAAACAACGCACTTCTCCGTCCACGATATTCACATCTTCCACATTTAAAGACATCAGTTCGCTGACCCGCATACCGGACGCATATAATAGCTGCAACATCGCTCCGTCTCTTTTGGCTTCAGGAGTAGTGGATTTTGTGGGTTGTTCCAATAATGCACGTACTTGATTAATGGAAATCGGCTTCGGTAATGACCTGCCTACATTCAGCGACTCCATATTTTTTGCGGGGTCTTCTTTGAGGGTCCCTTCAGCTACCATAAACTTGAAGAAAGCTCTTGCCGCTGCCAGTTTACGTGCTCGCGTTGTAGCGGCATACCGCTTCTCACGCAGGTTAAGCAGATAGCGTATCATTGCCTGACGGTTAAAACCCAACCAGGAAGGAATATTCCCTGTTTTAGCAGCTTCTTCCTCGACAAAACCCGCCAGTTGATTCAGGTCATTCTGATAAGCGAAGGAAGTATTATCCGCCAGACCTCTCTCAGCCTTCAGATAAGCCAGGAATTTATTAATATCTTCTCTAACCACCTTCCTCACCCCCTGGGAATACTTATGTAATCTTCCATACCCGACTTTATTTTAACATAATTAAAAAATAAGCAAAAGTGCAGGATAATTGTGGAAGACAGTGATTAAAAACCAAAAGGTCAGGTGTTACCTCTTTTCTACAAACCCACTTGCATTAAATGCTACAGCACTCAATGCCGGTGAGGATATAAGAAGAACCCCGACCTCTTAGAATATCAATTTCCTAGACTGGTAAAACGGAAAAACGTCTAATTCTAAAAAGCTAGACTAGCCGCCGCCGCTCATTCTGCGATAGTGGACATTCCACTTCATGCACAAGTCATTGATATATTCTTTTACCTCTGGTTTTGCGCCCAGGTAAAGCTCTGCCAGGAAACCATGAAGCAATTCACCACCACTCATTCCGGGTGATGGCTCAGTTGGACCCGGTAAATTAATATAGACAATCTCGGTCATCTGTTTTTGGTATTCAATCGCCGAACCCATGAAATTACCTCCTTCAACATCAGGTATACTTTATTATATTAGTAAAGTTGCTTGAAAACAAGAGGGTAAATACTTATTTCAAAATAGTTTTATGTCATTATCGGTTTTAGTATCAGCGTGAGCAGGTAACCAAGCACAAAACAAACCGGGAAGGTGATAATCCACGTCATCACAATTTGTGCGGTCGTATCCCACCTGACAGCCGAGAGGCGTTTGGTAGCACCGACGCCTAAAATCGTGGCATTAATCGAATGAGTGGTGCTTAATGGAATGCCCATCGATGAAGCTACCAGAATAGCAATACTGGCGGAAGTCTCGGCGGCAAAACCCTGCACCGGTTCGAGCTTCGTCAGTCCAAAACCCATCGTTTTAATAATCCGCCAGCCGCCGACAGCAGTGCCTAATGCCATAATGACACCACACAGTAACATCACCCACCCTGGCACATAGAAAGCAGGTAATATACCACCGATATAGAGCGCCATAGCAAAGACACCCATAAACTTTTGACCGTCATTACTACCGTGACTGAACGCCATAAAAGCCGCAGAAAGAATCTGCAGACGGCCAAAAACATTTCTTACACCGGAAGTATTTGCTCGACGGAAAATCCAGTAGATTACAAGCATCATGATATAACCAAGAATAAAACCGGCAATAGTAGATATACCCAAACCAAGTAGGACTTTTCGCCATCCGTCCCACAACAGTACCGACGTTCCGGCGGTTGCCAAACCAGCGCCTGCTAATCCTGCCACCATTTCATGGGTTTCGCTGGTGGGAATGCCGAACCGCCAGGCTACCCAACTCCAGATAATAATAGTCAGGAGCGCTGCCGCAACAGTATGTAATCCAATCGCTTCCGGCTTAATAATCCCTGTACCGATGGTAGTGGCTACTGCTGTGCCCGTCACTAACACACCAACAAGATTAAGAACACCCGCCATCAGCACAGCACGTCCGGGAGACAAAACACGAGTAGCAACTACGGTAGCGATGGCATTAGCGGCGTCAGTGACACCATTGGTAAACTCAGCCGCCAGCGCCAGAAAGAGCACAATAATAAGAGGTATTGTCATTTTCTACTTACAATTATACCATTACGAAACTCGAGCACACTAGACTATTAGCTTTACTACAGAAAAAACAACTCCGCCAATGATGCCCGCTGCCGGTATCGTGAGAACCCAGGCTATCACAATATTGAAAGTCATACCCCAGCGCACCGCAGATAACCGATTCGCCGACCCTACGCCCGAGATGGCTCCGGTGATAACATGGGTAGTAGATACCGGTATTCCCAGACTAGTTGCCAGAAAAATGCTCGATGCCGCCGCCGTCTCGGCACAGAAACCATCGATTGGAGTCAATCTGGTAATCTTCTGACCCATTGTCTTGATAATACGCCAGCCGCCGCTGATTGTACCCAATGCAATAGAAGCATGAGCACTCAGTACCACCCATAAAGGTATTTTAAACTCCGGGATTAATCCCCCGGCAACAAGAAGACTGGCAATAATGCCCATAGTTTTTTGGGCATCATTACCACCATGCCCCAAACTATAAGCACCCGCGGAAAAAAGTTGTAATACCTTCGACCACTTATTAACAGAAGCCAAATTCTGCTTACGCAGGAGCCACGCGATCATAATTCTTAATATATAGCCTAAAATTATCCCGATGATAGGCGCCAAGACAATAAAGGCTAATATTTTGTACCAACCGCTGGCAATAATCACACCGAAACCGGCATTGGCGATAGCCGCGCCGGCATAACCACCAATCAGAGCATGGGAGGAGCTACTGGGCAATCCGAAGTACCAGGTAATCAGATTCCAACAGATAGCCCCGATAAGACCTGCGAAAATTACCGTAGGCGTCACTGTCTCAATCTTGATCATCCCCGTACCGATTGTATGGGCAACGGTCGTACCAAAAATGAGGAAGGCGATAAAATTAAAAAATGCCGCCCAGATTACAGCTTGTCGGGGTGACAAAACCCTGGTGGAAACAATAGTAGAAACGGAATTCGCCGCATCATGCATACCATTGGTATAGTCAAATACCAGAGCAATGACGATGATAATGATTATGAAAAACAGACTCGAAGTCACTCTATAAATCTCCGATATCCATCATAAT
>CAIWXV010000107.1 GCA_903916765.1 uncultured Dehalococcoidia bacterium
CAAAAAAACAGGAAGTTAGGTTGACAACCGTTAGGATGGATGCTATACTCTAACTGTCAATACTGTTACTAAAGGTTACTATACTCAATAGAGGATAATATGAGAAAAGGCGCAAGAAAAGAAAGAGTCAGGAACGATGATGATTCGCTGTGGTCATCAATGGGAAAAGCCCCCGGGGAGATGAAGCAGCGATATGCTAATTTTGTTATGGCTTACCCAGGGTTGAAGTTCTATGAACGCCTGGGGCTTACTACTGCATCTGAAAGGGTGGAAGGCACGAACGAGAAGCGGATAAACATAAAAGATACATATGAGCAAATTAAAACTATCCGCCTTATCGCAGGGATGCTTGAAAAGAATAATAAGGAAATTGCCGACTTGGCTAAAAGTTTGCCCAAACCAATATTATACAAAATGCCATATGCTTTAATGGAAATTAGCGTAAAAGTAAAGAATTGGTCGACCCAAGAGATGTTCCCTAAAGTGAAAGACGCATTTTGGAAAGTTATGGAAGAGCGTGCGGAATGCACAATCTGGGGAGGCGATAGAATAACGGAGGTGGAAGTTATTGATTTCTACTTTGGGGGTGACTTTATCGACCTAGTCAAAAAGGAGGTGGAATCTATGGGCTAATGAAGTTGTATATTTTTTTCATTATCTATCGTGAGTATCACTAACGATAGCGATAGATGGACCTGAAAAAGTCTCTAATAATGGAATTTAAAAAACAATGGTATGCGCCATAAAACGCATAAACCGAAAGGACTAAAAATGAACAGCACAATAAAACTAGATGCCGAGTTTCAAGAGTTATTGCGTTCAGCATCGCAAGAGCCGTCTGATTTGTTAGAAAAAGACATCCTTACAGGGGGAGTCAGAGATAAGTTGATTGTTTGGGATGAAACGGACACATTGCTAGACGGCTATACTCGCTACAAAATCTGCGAAAAACACCACATAATATACGATATTAAGAGAATCAAGTTACCTTCAAGAGAAGCAGCAAAAAGGTGGATAATCATTAATCAACTTGAACGGCGGAATTTGACTGCTTTTCGGAGGGCGGAACTTGTTGTGCATCTAGAGCCGCTCTATGTCGAGATGGGGAAGGAAAATATGGCTATGGGTGGTGTAAATAAAGGTTCTATGCCCGAAGCCAAACCCGTATCTACCCGTGATGAGCTAGCAAAACTCGCAGAGATTTCAGGCAGAAGTTTCGACAAGGTTAAGGTAATACTCGCCAAGGCTAGCGAAAAAGATAAGGAGAACCTGCGCAGTGGCAAGGTTACGATAAATAGGGTGTTCCTAAGAATTGATAAAACCAAAGAAGTGAAGGATGAAACCCCCGAGGTCAAGCACAGAGGCAAGATTGTGGATGCGGGTAAGGAGTTAGCAAAGTTGTTAGAGAAATATCCCAAAAATGAATTCAGTAAAGATAATCTAAGGGTAATCTCTGCACACCTTAAACCGTTAATTACCGAGATGGAGAAATTTATCTTTGGCGCAGATTAATATAAACGCCTACCTTTGGAAAGGGGGATTAGGCGTGGTAACTGGTATTTGGTGTGTTGGGTTACCACGCCTTGTTCTTCAGAAGCAATACGAATCAAAGAAAAAGGTTGAATCACAAGTTAAGGTCCGTTAGAATGTCGACCGGTTTAGAAAGGGTAAGAAAATGTATGTTGATAATAAAGAGATTGCGAGGATATTTCAAATCCCAGTTTCAACGGTAGACCTTTTGAGGCGGAAAGGTAAGCTGCCTTATTTTATGGTCGGGAAGCATCATCGGTATGACCCTAAAGAGGTTGAGAAGGCATTATTAAAGAGAGCGCAACAGGGATTCCTATGGCTGGCGTAAGAAAGATAAGAGATTACTGGCAGATTTGGTGGATGGTAGACGGCAAGCGTATCTGGGGTAGGCTTGAGATGGCGGATTATCCCAAGAAGAAAGACGCTGCCAATGAAGCTAGCAAAAGAGAGAGCGATGGAACAGTAGTCGTTAGAAGAAACCTTTATTTTATAGATTATGCTCTTGCCTATCTAATCAGAAATAAAGTTTCACCTGAAAGTTCCAGGAAAGCCAGAAATATGCTTGAACGGTTTAATGGTTTTGCTCCGAACTGTATGATGCGAGAATTTACGCCAGACAAGGCAAATGATTATGCGAGTTTTTATAAGGAAAAGTTCTCACCGAAGACTATTCGGACTGATATGGAATATATGAAGACAGTCGTTAAGGATGCGATATGGAAAGGTGTGACACCGCATTTTGAATTTAAAGAAATCAAACTGCCAAAGGTGAAAAAGAGATTGGTGATATTACCAACACCGACAGAAAGGCAAAATATCCTTGATTGGGTAAAAGCCAATAGACCGATATATTATGC
>CAIWXV010000108.1 GCA_903916765.1 uncultured Dehalococcoidia bacterium
CTAAGATTATACTTTGTACAGTCTCTTGTCAAGAGGATAAGAAAATATTTTCCACTGATTACGCAAAATATCTCTTGTTTTGTGTGAAAATAGCGGATAGCAGATTTCTTTTACTTGTCAGACAATGGGAGGGAGCTTATTTTGTGCCTTAGCTCTAGCGAATGCTCGGAGAAATCCTGTTACCGTTATCGCTAGTGCCCAAAGGACAATAGCGACCAGAATAGTAATGGCGGCAATCATCACGCCAGGTGGTGAAAAATCGCCGAATCTGATTATTGTTTTGAATAGATTGAATCCAAATATTGTTTGGGCGATAATGTATGCCGCGACAGCTACAATCAGCAGGAAAACCCAGTGGGTTACAGGAAGCACGAAGAGCCATATTTTCATTGTTCCTCCTATTCTAGGGTGCATAGTTTCTGGCTTTCGGTAGCGGCGGATGACTCTCCATTGCAACCATAGATAAGGGATTAAGCACAGGATTAAAACCGATGACAGTATGATTGCATTCAATGCAATACGGTCGATTGCAGTCCATGATGCCCACCACGGAGATGTGGGTAGTTCTAATTCCGAACCCATCAAGAGACTGGCAATGCCGAGAGCGACGCTATGGGCATCTCTGCTGGTTTGACTGTTTACCAGCATAACGACTCCCACATGACGGTCGGGTAGCATAATCATTTCGGACAAAAAGTTAGGAGTATCGCCGCCATGCCATATCACTGTTTCACCATCTCCGGCCTGACCGATGAACCAGCCCATGCCATAACTTGCTTCATCTCCATCCTTAATAAGATTTACGGTAGGTGTTTCCATTTGCTCGATAACTTTTGCGGGTATGACTTGCTGATTATTAAGTATGCCCTTATTCAGATTGACGAGTAACCATTTACCCATATCCTCTCCCGAGGACATTACCCAACCCGCCGGTACGGCACTACGATATACCGGTATATCCCGGGAAATTATTTTCCCCAGAAACATCTGATGCCCATCTGCACGGTCGAGACTAGCGGCGACTTCCGGTTTTGTAGTGGAATTGGTCATACCCAGAGGTGTAAAAATACGCTCCTGCATAAAATCCTCGAATGAGATACCGCTTACTCTTTCTACCAGTGCCCCCAGTAGGCAGTAGTTAAGGTTGGTATATTCGAAGGAAGAGCCGGGAGGACGGTTTGTACGGATATTCTTCATCGCCGCTACCAATAGTTCAAAAGCATTTTCATCCTGGGGATCATCTTTACCTTGGAATGCTACCGGTTCGTGAATATTTCCCGGGATGCCACTTGTCTGATTTAATAGTTGACCTATTGTTATCTTTGCAGATACGTCCTCATCTTCCATCTGGAATTCAGGGATATAGTATTTGAGAGGTTTGCCGAGGTCAATCAAGCCGTCGTTCCACAGTAGAAGAACTGCCATGGCAGTGAATGATTTACTGCAAGACGCCAGGTCGAAGATGGTTTGAGGAGTAACGGTAGTCTGTTTTTTGATACTGGAATAGCCGAAACTCTTGAGATAAGTGGTTTCTTCATTCCGTACGATTGCTACGGACATGCCGACAATATTTTTCTCTGCCATCTGTTCCTGAATATACTGGGTTATTTGAGAAGACAAAATTTCACTGCTTTGTCCCGATACCAGCTGAGCACTGCCGACAATGGGGACAATCAAGATTGCCAGCAATAGCATTATATTGATGGCGTTTTGTAGTTTACGAGTGATGTGTTTTTGCTTTTTCATCTGATTTTAACAAGAGGTGATTAGAATAATGTAATACTTTATATGCGATTCTGTCAAAGTTCGAACATTTGGTGATTTAACCTGATATCATATGGTTTTCCTTCCTATAGCGTGGTAAACTAACGTTAAAACATCATTACTTTTCATTAGAGGCACTTTATGTCTTTGTTTATTACTTTTGAGGGCGGAGAGGGAAGCGGTAAGAGTGTTCAGACTGAGGCACTCTATCGGAAGTTATGCCGTCGGGATATTCCTGCCATATTAATTCGTGAACCCGGTAGTACTCCCCTCGGTGAAAAGCTCACACGTCTTTTGAAATGGGCACGAGCCACTAATATCTCACCGGTCGGAGAACTGATGTTGTTCAATGCTTCCCGTGCTCAGTTAGTTACTGATGTTATCAGTCCTGCTTTGAAATCAGGTAAGGTTGTTATCTGCGACCGCTATGCCGATTCAACTGTCGTTTATCAGGGTTATGGACGCGGGTTGGATATCGGAGATATCAAAAGTATTAACAGTATGGCTACCGGCGGATTGAAACCGGATTTAACCGTATTGCTGGATATTTCTGTCGAGGAAGGTTTTGCTCGTAAGAGTGGACAGGAGTATGACCGGTTCGAAAAAGAAGACAAAGCTTTCCATCAAAAGATAAGAAAGGGTTATCTGAAGCTGTCAAAGGAAGAGCCGGAACGCTGGCTGATAATCGATGCCAGCCTTCCCAAAGAAAAGATAGAAAAAATTGTCTGGCAAAAGGTGAGTGGTTTACTTTCAAAAAGAGCCGGTAGATAATGGGCAGTTTGAATCGCCCCACATTTATTGAAGAAGCAAATCAACGGCGATGCGGCTATTGTAATATCGCCGGTATTGATGAGGCAGGACGGGGTCCGCTTGCAGGACCGGTAGTAGCGGCAGCAGTCATACTTCCATCTAGTTTCGAGGCGAATTGGAAGCATCTGGTAAATGATAGCAAGCAGTTAACTGCCTCAGTACGGGAAAAGTTGTTCGATTGTATCAGCGGGGTAGCTTTAGGTATCGGTGTCGGTTTAGCGGATGTCCGTGTTATTGATTCCCGGGGCATTGTGAAAGCTACGCGTCTGGCGATGAAGCGGGCAGTGGACCAGTTAAAACCGCCACCGGATTATCTTCTTATCGATTATATGTTTCTCCCGGAAGTCAGACTGCCTCAAAAGGGTATTACTCATGGCGATTGTCTTTGCTATTCGATTGCCTGCGCTTCGATTATTGCGAAGGTCACCCGCGACCGTTTGATGGTAGAGCTTGCCCGAACTTATCCCGAATACAAATTCGATGAGCATAAAGGTTACGGTACCCGCGAACATCTTGAATGTCTGCGGCGTTGGGGACCTTCTCCGATACACCGCCGTTCCTTCCGGCCAGTCAAAGAATTGTGTATGTTGATATGACAAGAAAGGCGACCGGTATCATCGGAGAGAAACTGGCGAGTGAATTCCTGACGAAGCAGGGATATGAAATCATCGAAACGAACTATCGCTATAAAGAAGGCTGAGTTGACATAATCGCAAAGAATGGCGATTTTTCAGTCTTTATCGAAGTCCGGACAAAGAGTAGTTATCGTTTCGGTAGTCCGGAGGAGTCCGTCACCCCGACGAAAAAAGAGCATTTGAAGAATGTTGCGGTATGCTACCAGGAAACTCATAATGACTTGCCGCAGCAGTACCGCATTGACTTGGTAGCCGTTGAACTGGATAGAGCAGGGAAGCCTCGTCGTAGCGAGGTTATCAAAAATGCCGTGGAGGATAATTGAATCACCCTGCCTTCTGTGTTACATTTTAACTGATCGGATTATTGTGCATAATTGTTTGTATGCATAATTGTGATAGGAGAAAGAGATGCGTTTACCTTTAATTGCCGGCAATTGGAAAATGAATACAAATGTGAGCGAAGCCGCCAAGCTCGTCGGCGAAATGCGGCCATTACTTGAGGCGGTGAGTAATGTGGAAAAAGTCGTTTGTCCTCCGTTTATCTCGTTGACGGCGGTAAAGGATGTGCTTAAGGGAAGCTCTGTTAAACTCGGAGCACAAAATATGTATTTCGAAGAGAAAGGTGCTTATACCGGTGAAGTATCACCGTTAATGTTATCCGGTCTTTGCGAATATGTTATTCTGGGGCATTCGGAACGTCGACAGTATTTCCATGAGACTAATGAAATCATCAATAAAAAGGTTCGTGCCGCTTTGAAAATTGGACTGAAGCCGATTTTATGTGTCGGTGAGAGCCTGGCACAGTATGAAGCAGGGAAAACAGAAGTAGTGGTAACCGACCACGTGGCAGGTTCGCTGAAAGATATACCGGCATCCGATAGTCTGGTTATCGCTTACGAGCCGGTTTGGGCAATCGGTACGGGCAAAGCGGCAACAGGTCCGCAGGCGAATAAGGTTATCGGGCTTGTCAGGAAGATTGCAGCGGGATTGTACGGTGATAGCTTTGCTCAAAAACTGCGTATCCTTTATGGCGGCAGTGTCACCGGTGATAATATTGCCGAGTTTATCGGACAGTCTGAAATCGATGGCGGTTTGGTCGGTGGTGCAAGCCTTAAAGTCAACCAGTTCGTCAGTATCGTCAAGCAAACGGCGCAAGCTAAAAAGTGACACCTCAGTGTCATCCCGACGAGAGTCGGGAGCCAGTAAAGATTGAGGATTATCTCTAGCCCTCCGATTTTCAATAGAATATAGAACATATGAACAAAGTACTAGCAATTATCGGTCCCACCGGAATTGGTAAGACGAATCTGGCAGTCCGACTGGCTCGCCGTTTCAATGGTGAAATCGTCAATGCCGATAGCCGTCAGATTTACAGGCATATGAATATCGGTACTGCCAAACCATCGCAGGAAGAATTATCGCTGGTACAGCATCATCTATTCGATATTATCGAGCCCGATAGAGAATTTAGTCTGGCAGAGTACCAGCATCTTGCTTATGGAGCGATTGAAGCAATACAAATGTGTAATAAATTGCCGTTGCTGGTAGGCGGTAGCGGATTATATGTTTGGGCGGTGTTGGAAGGTTGGGTTATTCCTGCGGTTCCGCCGGATATAGATTTCCGGAAAAGCCTGGAGCAGAAAGCGGCGGAGGGCGGTGCAGATGAGCTTTATCAGGAATTAAAAAAGCGCGACCCTATCGCCGCGGTAAAAATCGATCCGCATAATGTCAGACGTGTTATCCGGGCACTGGAAGTCAATAAGGATGCCATTATTCCATTCTCGGCGTTACGGAAGAAAAAGCCGCCGCAATTTCAGTCGTTAATCATCGGGTTGACTGCCGATCGTAAAGAGCTGTACCATCAGGTCGATGAGCGCGTCGATGCGATGGTCAAACGGGGATTTGTCGGAGAAGTTCAGAAGCTTCTGGGAATGGACTACAATTCGAACCTGCCTTCGATGTTCAGTATCGGTTATCGGGAGATAGGGCAGTACTTACAAGGCGAAATGACACTGGCTGAAGCTCTCTATAAGATTAAGGTCGGCACACACCGTTTTATCCGCCATCAGTATGCGTGGTTCCGTCTCAAAGATGAAAGAATTAAGTGGTTCGATGTGGCGGATATGGATGAGAAAGTGATAGAGAAAACAGTTGCCGACTTTCTGAAAAACTAACTTGACATAATTACCATTGTCATTGTGAGACCGCCGAAGGCAGTTGTGGCAATCTGACACCAGCGTATCATTCCCGCGAAGGTGGGCATCCAGAGGCTGGCTCAGAGACAGAAATAGAGTTTATGGTCGAGTTGTATATCCAATCTTGCTGTAACTATTCTTGTAGCTTCTGTTCTAACGGTGGTAGAATTCAAATCAGGGAAGATGAAAGGAGTCGGCTGTGATTCTGAGAATGTTGGAAGTTGGGCCTCTCGGTACCAATTGCTATATTGCCGGTGATGAAACCAGTAAAGAAGGAATAATCATTGACCCCGGTGCTGACGGTGATTTCATTCTGAAGCAGGTCAAAGCTCTGGGGTTGAATATCAAGATGATTGTCCTGACACATAGTCATATCGACCATATCGGAGCTCTGGCAGAAGTCAAAGAGGCAACCGGTGCCGAAATTGCCATCCATGAGGATGATGCTCCGTCGCTTCAAAACCAACCGTTCCGGATGTTTTTTGCGAAACCATCTCGTCCGACACCTGCATACTGCCGACTTCTCAAGGAAGGTGATATCATCAACGTCGGTAAATTTCAGTTCAAGGTGCTCCATACACCGGGTCATACCGAAGGTGGCATTTCTCTGGTAGGTGAGGATGTTGTTTTTACGGGAGACACGTTGTTCAATTCAAGCATCGGCAGGGCTGATTTCCCGGGTGCCAGTTACAATGTGGAAATGGACAGCATCCGCAACAAACTGATGACGCTACCGGATGATTTCAAAGTTTACCCCGGGCACGGGCCATCCAGCACAATTGGTGCAGAACGGAAGAGTAACCCGTTTCTAAACAGGATAATGTAGAGTTCTATATTATCCTTGTGCCTCATTTCCACAACTGCGATATAATGCGCATTATTCTTAGTGGAAGAAAGGCTAAAGCTCAATGTCGTCCATACAAATTGAGGGAATTTCTCTCACTTATCCTGAAATCAAAAAAATTGCCGGATTTTCCTGGTCGCTCTACAAACATCAAGCTAGCTGGTACCTCCATTGCGGAGTGATCTGTTGGGCAACTGTCTCCTCGGGCTTACCGGACTCCTGACAAAAGAGCATCCATACCATCATCATGCCGAAGTCACTCACTTTATGACATCTAAAGAAAGATGAAAAGCCTGTCGGAAGAATCTCGGTGACAATTAACAAACGCTTCAATGAATATTACTCTGCCAAAATCGGATACTTCGGGTACTTCGAAGTAATTCAAGACGACGAAGTCGCTAAAGTTCTGCTGGATAAAGCGTGTAATGGGTAGCAGAACGCGGTATGACCGTATTGCGCGGTCCCGGACGGCCGAGAACGAAAATGGTATCAAGTAATCGTACCTATAGATGGACAACGATCCCGATAACTACACGAAGGCGTTTAATTTTACTTGATGTATCGTGACCACATGAGTGACATAATCGTATTATAATAATTCTGACCAAATAGTTTGGATGATAAGAACCTGGATTAGAGGATAGACCTATGAAAAAAATTTACGAGAATAAGAGAATCCGCGTCTTCTGGGAGCCGGAGAAATGTGTCCACTCAACTAATTGCTTGCGCGGTCTACCGCAAGTTTTCGACATACATAAACGACCTTGGGTAAATATTAATGCGGCTGAGGCGGAAGAAATTAAGCGATGCATTGATACTTGCCCTTCTGGTGCCTTGAGTTATGAGATGTTGGAGATGGACAAACAGTAAGTCATAGTTGCCAAGATAAGTGTGATATATTCTTGGCAGGTAGCACTAATAAAATTTACGCAGTACTTAACAGTCATCCCTATGTTCGTGCAATAGCGATAATCTTCTTGTACGTTACGGTCGGGGTATTAAGCATAGAAGCACAAAATCCGTGTTATAATATTCCAGAATTGAAGGTTTGGAGGTTGCTATGGCAAAGAAACTATATCGCAGTCGAACGGACCGGAAGATTTGGGGTGTTTGTGGTGGCTTAGCGAAATATTTTGATATAGACCCAACCATTATCCGTGTAATTGCTGTAGCATCAATTTTTTGCGGCACCCTAGGTATCTGGATTTATATTATCATGGCAATCGTCGTGCCTATTGAAAGCTAATATTCGCGGACGATTTATTTCAGTCTATCTTCCAGCGCTTTCTGTCTGATAGTCAGGGTCAGGTCGCTACGGGTCTTTTCCAGCACACCGCGCATATTATCTGTCGTGCGGCGCAAGCCGTGTGTGATAGCATCCGGAAAATCGATTGTCACCAGCACGTTATAGATATCATCCATATCGGAGAGAAACTCTTCCCCACGGGATAAATCGCCTTTCCTCATACTGTCTAAAAGATAACGTCTTAGTTCACCCAGCGACTCTGCTAATCCATGTAGAAAAGCCACTGGGGTAACTCTCAATTTCTCAGGAGCCGGGGGTTGCTTTCCCTTAACGAGGGCGAGTGTAATACAAGCTTCGGCATATTCTTTCTGCGCATCGATGAGAAAACCGGTGTGAATTTCGACATCGGTAAGTGCCTGTTCCGCTTCGTCCAGAAGCTTTCTCGCCGATTTCTGTAATTCCTGTGCTTTATCCAGTTCCTGACGGTGCAAGGCACGAATCGAAAGACTACTGTAACGGATGACCTCACGGCAAATAGGAAGGACTTTTTCACGAGCGGCGTCTTTGTCCGCAAAACTCCTTCGAATACGGTCGACAGTGGCATCCAGATTTTCGGTTAATCTACCCATATTACCCCTCAAAATTCTTTATTATCTCGCTAGCGGCGGTTTCCGGTGATTCCGCTCTCAGAATAGCGCTGATGACTGCAATGGAGTTTGCCCCCGTTCTTTTAACGCTCGCTGCATTTTCTGCATTGATTCCTCCGATAGCGACCAGAGGTACGGATACTGCCTCTCTGATCTGGCGTAATCTCTCCAATCCCACAGTTGTCACTTCTTTGGTTGAAGTTTGGAATATTGCTCCCACAGCGACATAGTCGGCGCCGTCGACAACGGCTTTTTGTGCCTGTTCTACCATGGAGACGGAACAACCGATGAGCATATCCATTGGTGCTAATTTACGTACCATACTCACCGGCATATCTTCCTGCCCGACATGCAAGCCATCTGCCCCGATTGCCAACGCCACATCGAGATGGTCGTTCACAATGAAGAGCACACCGCTGGCATTACACAGATCTTTTAATTCCTGGGTGATGGCAAGCAGGTCTTTCTTCCCTGTAGTCTTATCCCGTAGCTGGATTATGCTGGCACCACCTTTGATAATCTGACGTGCCATATCCAGATGATTGCGCCCTTGTAATACCTGGATATCGATAATACCATATAGTCCTTTGACACACTTAAGTTTATCCTGACGTAAAAGCCGAGCAATCAGGTTCTTTTCGATGGTGTATAGGTCGAAACGGGCTTGCTGGAATTTATCAGCACTCCGGGGCAAATCATCCCCGTTTACTTTTGCCAGTTCTTCGAGGGTGCGCAGGGCTTCTTGAACCCGTCTGGAATTAGCTACGATGGCCAAGGGCAGGTCTTTTGTCTTGCCGATGCCTTCTTCTACCTTGAGATTTGCTCCGATGTCTCCCTCTGAGTCGCGGGCTTGAATCAATTTGTTTTGGAAAGGCCAACCGCTCGTGACAAGTGAATGGCGGATTGTTTTCAGTTGCTCCGTGAGAGCGGGGTCATTCAAAATAAAGCGTGCCGTATCTTCCAGAAAACGGAGCCCTTCGGCGGCTCTGTTCAGGCTGACATCGATAATGCGGAGGGTTTGATTTGAGTTCGATTCCGATGGTAACATTGTCGTTTACTTGTGGACAATTCTAACACGGTAGTATTTTGAAGACAAGCAGGGTATAGGACTTCTTATCAAGAAATTATGTCCCCTTGCATTTTTATTGGATAATAGGAGAGTATGGTGGCTGGATTCCGTGTCGTAGCACGGAATGTAAGAAGGTATTAAGTGGGCTGATACATCTGTCCGCTTAAGATGGCCAAAGTATAAAGCTGCGGTATATACATTAGTCCACTTAAGGTGTCCTAAGTACGATACTGCGGTGTCGGATTGCTTTATGCCCCGTACTTGCTCAATTTCAGAGCATTTGCCATTGCCAGTGGCATAATCTGTGTCGCTGGGAAAATGCCTAAGCCACCCTGAAGACAGGCAGATTCCGAAAACTCAGCAACTTTATCGGGTCGGCAATATGCCGAGCAAAGAATGGTCGGTACCGGGTGCCAACTGTGACCTTTGAGCATCGCGGGTGTAGAATGGTCACCGGTAACAATGATGACATCCGGATTCAGATTCATAAGTTCGGGCAAAACGCTGTCTATCTCTTCGATTGCCTTTACCTTGCGGTCAAAATCTCCATCCTCACCTGCCGCATCGGTCTTCTTGACATGGATGAAGAAGAAATCATAGTCGTTGTAATGCTCTTTCAATGTCTGGATTTCATCGGCAAAGGCGGTGCCTGTCGATAAAATATCCATCCCGACGAGTCTTGCCAAGCCGCGATACATCGGATAGGTAGCAATCGCCGCCGGTTTTAGTTTGTAAATATCTTCCATCTTGGGCAGATTCGGTTTCTCGGAGAAACCACGCAGGAGGACCATATTCGCCGGGTGTTTGGCTCCCAGAATTTTCCGGGCACGTTCGACGAACTGGTTGACGATGTTCGCTGTTTTAACTGCTCCTGCCGAAAGTGCCTTCGCTTCCAGAGGCTTCAATCCTTCCTGTTGCGGGTCGGTTTCGGAGACATTATCACGAAGCCCCGGACCCCGGAAATCGATGACAAAGCGGTGCTCTTTAACTGGCGCTGTCAGAATCTGAACGTCATCTATCTTCATTTCCAACATGGGACACAGAGCCGCACTTTTATCGGAGACAATCCGTCCTGCACGACGGTCGGTGATAATACCATTCTTGTCGACTGTACAGAAATTGCCGCGTACTAAGACATCATCAGGCTCGATGGGGAAATCGATGCCGATTGCTTCCAGAACACCGCGCCCGATATTGACTGCAATCGGGTCATAGCCGAAAAGTGCCGTGTGTCCCGGAGCGCTTCCCGGAGTGATACCCAATCCAACCGGCTCACTTAGGCCGCAGACACCACGACTGGCGAGTTTATCGAAATTAGGCGTGTGTGCCGTTTCCAGTTCTGTTTTGCCGGTTTCCGGTTTGGGCAATCCGCCGACTCCGTCGAGTACCAGCATCACGATTTTGCTGGGAGTTTGTCTGGCAAGGGATTTCACTATTTCCTGAGTAATCATCGTATATACCTACTTTTTATCGTTCAATGCTTCCACGCCGGGTAATTTTTCGCCACTCAAGAAGCTCATCGAGGCACCGCCGCCGGTGGAGACGAATGTCATCTTGTCCGCTAATCCCATATCATAGACCATGTCGGCAGTGGAACCGCCGCCGATGACAGTTAATGCTTTCAAACTGACGAGTAACTGTGCCATCGACACCGTACCTGTGGCGAACTGCTGGATTTCATAAACACCCATCGGACCATTCCAGAAGACGGTCTTACATTTCTTCAGTGCTGTGGTAAATAACTCTACGGTCTTGGGCCCGATATCGACAATTTTTTTATCTTTCGGAACATCTTTGATGGCTACCACCTGATACGAACCTTTACCACTGACTTCATTGGTGATGACAACATCGACCGGCATAATTAAATTCACTTTGTTGGCTTTTGCTTTCTTTATCAAATTACTGGCAGTCTCGATTCTATCGGCTTCGAGCAACGATTGACCGATTTCAAAGCCCTCGGATTTGAGGAAGGTTGCTGCCATACCGCCGCCGATGAGCATATAATCTACCTTGCCGATGACATTTTCCATAAGGGCGACTTTGTCACTGACCTTAGCCCCGCCGAGTAATGCCGCAAATGGATGTACCGGGTTGGTGAGAATACCACCCAGATTAACCAGCTCTTTCTCCAGCAGAAAACCTGCTACGGCAGGCAGATATTGTGTCACACCGACAATTGAGGCGTGAGCTCTGTGTGCCGTACCGAAAGCGTCATCGACGTAAATATCTGCCAGATTGGCTAGACCGCGAGCAAATTCCGGTCCGTTCTTCTCTTCTTCGGCGTGAAAGCGCAGATTTTCCAACAACAGGATATCGCCGCTTTTCAGTGCTTTCGAGGCTTGTTCGGCTTCCGAACCGACACAATCCCGGGTAGTCGCTACCGGCTTCCCTACCAGTTCCGATAATCTTTTGGCAACAGGAGCAAGACGATATTTATCTTCCGGAGCGCCATTGGGTCTACCCATATGTGAACACAAAATTACTTTAGCCTGATTTCTAAGTAAGTATTGAATCGTGGGCAAGCTGGCACGGATGCGGCTGTCATCGGTAATCTCACCTGTTTCCTCATTCATTGGGACATTGAAATCGACTCTTACCAGTACCCTCTTGTCCTTAACATCGATATCTCTGATTGTTAGTTTGTTCATTATTCTTCTCTATATCTCCTCCAGTGTAATGGAATTTGCTTTGAATTATCTCTTCGTTCATTTTATCAGTACCGAATTGGTGATTCAATATGGTAGGGCGGGATGATATGGGGAAAATATCAGTTTATTTTTGTGGCGGACTTATTGGGGACAATCTCCAGAGCCTGTTTTATGATTCCATTAGCATCCAGTCCGTACTTGGAGCGCAGAAATTTCTGCCCACCATGCTCGATGAATTTATCGGGTAAGCCGATGCTCCTGATTTTGACATTATTGATACCGGCTTTGTTTATAGTATCGATAATCTGACTACCGAATCCACCGGGTAAAGTGTTTTCTTCGATGGTAATAATGCGTTTGATGCGATTTGCTAAATCGATAACCATTTCTTTATCGATTGGCTTAACAAAACGGGCATTCACTACCGTGGCTTCAATCCCTTTTGCCGTCAGTTCCCGGGCGGCATCCATGGCAGGTGCTACCATTGAACCGATTGCTAGAATGGCAATGTCATTACCGTGTCTCAAAATTTCGCTTTTTCCGATAGGTAACTTTTGAAACTCTGTGTCCATCGTTACACCTAATCCGGCACTTCGGGGGTAACGCACTGCCATAGCCTTACCGGATGTAATAGCTGTATAGAGCATATGCTGGAGCTCGTTTTCATCTTTGGGAGCCGCTACGATGATGTTCGGAATCAAGGTTAAATAAGAGAGGTCGAAGATGCCCTGATGTGTTTTGCCGTCATCCCCGACAATCCCGCCCCGGTCGATGGCAAAAACCACCGGTAATTCCTGGAGGCAAACATCGTGGATTATCTGGTCGAAGGAACGTTGTAAGAAAGTAGAATAAATTGCCACCACCGGCAAATAACCCTGAGTTGCCAGACCGGCGGCAAAGGTAACGGCATGCTGTTCACAGATGCCGACATCGAAAACGCGTTTGGGGAATTCCGTTTGTAAGGTGTTCAGACTGTTACCCTCCGGCATAGCCGGTGTAATCACGACCAGTTTAGGATTCTCACGGGCGAGTTTGAGCATAGTCTGGGCGAAAATGTCGCTATAAGTTGGTATCGATTTTTTATTACTGCTTCCATTCGTACCCGATATTCCATGGAAATAGACTGCATTCCCTTCGGCGGGGAGATAACCTTCCCCTTTGGTGGTAACAACGTGAACTACAATGGGACCTGGTTTATAGTCTCGCGCCCGTTTCAATGCGGTTTCGAGTTCACGTATGCTGTGACCATTGACCGGACCGATATAGTTAAAACCGAAGTCTTCCCAGAGTGTCGTTGTCCTGACTAAATCTTTAATCCAGCCTTCGATACGTACAGAAGCACGCCACACTTTCTTGCCGAGAGGCAGGACATTAAACAATTTCTGACTTTTCTCTTTGCCGATACGATAACGATGGTCGAATCGTATTCTATCAAGCAGTCGGGCAATAGCACCGACAGTAGGGGAAATCGACATACCATTATCGTTCAGAATCACAATCAGACGTGACCTCAGATGTCCCGCTTGATTCAACCCTTCGAGCGCCATGCCTCCGGTAATAGCACCGTCGCCAACGACTGCTATAACATTGTAATCATCACCGGCGAGGTCACGAGCGACTGCCATGCCTAAAGCTGCCGATATCGATGTACTGGCATGACCAGTACCGAAATGGTCGTGTTCACTTTCCTCACGGCTGGTGAAACCGGATATGCCGTCATATTGCCGCAAAGAAGCAAACTCTTTACGCCGTCCGGTGATAAGTTTATGAGCGTAAGACTGATGCCCGACATCCCAGATGATTTTATCCCGTGGGCTATCGAAAATACGATGTAATGCCAGTGTGAGCTCAATTACACCGAGATTGGAAGCGAGATGACCACCATTTGCCGAAACCACCGAGACGAGTTCTTGCCGTATTTCAGAGGCTAATTGCCGGAGCTCTTTCGGGGTCAGACTCTTGAGGTCGCCGGGTTTGTCGATTCTATCCAGTAATCTATCCATTTGAGATTTATTCAATACTAACAATGTGAACGGGTGATGTCAAGGAACTGTCAGGCATTTGACGCTGAGATATTTACTTTGCTATACTGCCTCCAATGTTAGGGATTGAACAATGGATTTTACATTTTATCAGTTCGGCTTATCTTCTGGTGCAGTGGCCCGGTGTCATTGCTATGATGGCGATTGAAAGCGCCTGCATTCCTCTCCCCAGTGAGATTGTAATGCCACTTGCCGGATGGATGCTGATTAAAGAGCAATCACTACCTGCGGTGTACAATCTGGTAGCCGGTTTATATGGGACTTTAGGCTGTACCATCGGCTCAGTTATCGCTTATGCGGTGGGTGCATGGGGCGGACGTCCGTTCCTGAATAGATACGGGAAATATATCCTTATCACCCAGCATGACCTCAATACTGCTGACCGTTGGTTTCAAAAGAACGGGGATTGGATGATTTTTGTGACACGCTTACTGCCGGTGATACGTACCTTTATCAGTTTGCCGGCTGGTATAGCACGAATGCATTTGGGTAAGTTTCTACTTTATACATTCATCGGCTCTTATATCTGGTGTACCGGATTGTCGTACGCAGGCTATTTGCTTGGCGAACACTGGGATAATATAAGGTCGGTAATGCGTCCTTTTGACCCTGTTATTATCGTTGTCGTAATTATGCTGATTGCTCTCTATATATACCGCCATATAAAACAAAACAAATCTTCAAACCGCGAATCTTGACCTGTAATTAAACTCGTGCTAAATTGAAATTGGCATTTGTATTTGTCCCTGTAGCTCAGTTGGATAGAGCGGCTGCCTTCTAAGCAGCGGGTCGTCGGTTCGAATCCGACCAGGGATACCACTTTTTGAAG
>CAIWXV010000109.1 GCA_903916765.1 uncultured Dehalococcoidia bacterium
CTGAACACCCTCGGGCACACGGTGGATATGCATATCGCCGCAAGGGATATAGCAGACCTTGAACTCCAAAGCCTGTGGATGGACGCAGAAGTTGCCCTGAACCAGATTCAAATCTATTTGGAAAACGCACTCGGAGAGGAGTTTTTCAGTGGAAACAAGTGAGAAGATTGAATATTTCAAGAGCGAACTCGCTTACATTCTGAACCCGACTATCAAGGACTTTGCGACAAAAGCGGTCAGTTCTTTACCAGATTATTTCTTCGTAGTCCCTGCCAGCAGCACCGGGAATTATCACCCGGCTTACAGCTTGGGGGACGGCGGCTTGGCACGGCACACACGGGCAGTAGCGCGCATTGCAATAGAATTGTCACGAATGGAAGAATATGCCTTTACACCAGATGAACTGGATTTGGCTATCGCCGCTTCATTATTACATGATGGTTGGAAATCGGGTGCAGTACAGCAAACTTATTCAAGGGCAGACCACCCCGTAGTTGCGGCAAACGAAATAAAGAACAATGAAAGTTTAAACACCATTTTGCCATTAGACCAGTTCAATGTTTTTCTGTGCTTGGTCGCACGTCATATGGGACAGTGGAACACGGATTATAAAACCGGTCAGGTTCTTATGCACAAGCCGGAAACCAAGTTGGAAAAATTCGTCCATTTAGCCGATTATCTGGCAAGCCGCAAATGCCTGACCATGGAATTCGGTGTAGATGTAACACGGAACGGGCACTAGGGAAGGAGCACTTTAAAAATTGAAATTAGAGGATAATTTAATATTTGTGGATACCTTTGCCAAAGTGCATTCCGTGATGGAGCAGTATAAAGATAAAGAAGCAAGGGTCTCATATTCAGGAGGTTCAGACTCCGACTGCGTTCTGTGGGTGCTCAGGCACTTGGGTTATAACGTCAAGAGCGTTATATATGACACCGGTTTGGAGTATGACGCAACATGGCGACATGTGGAATACATGCGCTCGGAAGGCTTCGATATCGAAATTGTCAAACCGCCCAAGAGCATTCCCAATACGATTTATCACTACGGTGTGCCTTTTATGAGCAAACATGTTAGCGATATGCTAGAAAGGCTGAACCACAACCACTTTGATTTTAAGAACGATGGCGCTTTGGATTTTCCCGAAGCATATGAAAAATATCAGCATTGCAGGAGCGCCCTGCGCTGGTGGACGGATAACAATAAGAGCAAAAGCAACAACATTTCGTGGAACAGGGGCTTGAGGGATTTCCTGATTTTGAATGGTGGAGTGCCTTTTAGAACTTCCGCACACTGTTGTTACAATACCAAGAAACTGCCAAGCAAGATATATGCAAGGCAAAACAATGTAGACCTGATGATGCTCGGTATCCGCAGGGCAGAGGGCGGCAAGAGGGCAACTTCTTATCCGTCTTGTTATATCGAGAACAGCGTTATATATTCCTATGCACTCTTCCTGCCTATCTTCTGGTGGAAGAACGAGGACAAAGAACTGTTCGACCAGATTACCGGCATAAAACACAGCGATTGTTACGGCGTGTACGGTATGAAGCGCACAGGTTGCCCGGGTTGTCCTTTCGGCAGGAATTTTGAAGATGAGATAACTGCCATTGCACAGTATGAACCAAGACTCAGCAAGGCGGTTGAAAATCTCTTCGGGCAGTCCTATGAATGGACTAGGAAATAC
>CAIWXV010000110.1 GCA_903916765.1 uncultured Dehalococcoidia bacterium
CCAAAGCAGCAATGGCAAAAGTAGTTATATGGATAGGATACTGTATTTTTGTCCAAATCAAAATGATAAAAACAATACTTATTACTATTGACCAGTTGCCTGTCAATGTTTTTGGTAAAAAAGTGAGTCTCGTATCATTACATTCTTATTGATAAATTCTTCAGACAAGGGATAATCATATCATAGTTTTGAGACGACTATTTGTTGTCAAGGCTTTCCCAAATAGAAAGGGAGGAGCATTTCTGCACCCCCTTCAATACTTAAAGCTTGTGGTGAGAATTATCTCAGTGCTTTATTTAATATCGGCATGAAAACTTTGTAGGGACCGTACTTCATCTTTGCCTGTGCGGTAAGCCGCAATACCTTTGGCAGCGGCGGAAGCGGCGGCAAGAGTGGTGATATAGGGTATCTTGTATTTTATCGCCGACTTACGGATGTAAGAGTCGTCATACTGGCTTAGCTTCCCTGCAGGTGTATTGACGACAAGTTGAATCTCTCTATTTTTAATAGCATCGCTGATATTCGGCCGTCCTTCATGTAATTTAAGAATGTGTTCGGAAGCAATACCATGGCTGACAAGAAATTGATGAGTGCCCTGTGTTGCCTTAATTTTGAAACCCAGTTCTGCGAATTGTTTTGCCACATCCAACACAGCCGGACGGTCATGCTCTGAGACGGTAATCAGTACGGTACCTTCGACTGGCAATGCAGGTTTTGCCGCTTCCTCGGCTTTGAAGTAGGCGAGACCAAAGGAGCTGGCAATTCCCAGTACTTCACCTGTCGACCTCATCTCTGGTCCAAGCAGGGGATCGACTTCAGGGAACATATTGAATGGGAAAACCGCTTCTTTTACCCCGAAGTGCGGGATTACTTTATGAACTAATCTCAGTTCTTTGATTTTCTTACCCAGCATTGTTTGGGTTGCCAGACGTGCCATCGAGACATTACATACTTTTGAAACCAGTGGCACCGTGCGTGAAGCACGCGGGTTGGCTTCCAGTACATAAACAATATCCTTGCAGATAGCGTATTGCATATTCATTAACCCGACCACGTTTAATTCACGGGCGATGATTTCAGTATATTTACTGATGGTATCGATATGTTTCTGCGATAGGCTCACCGGTGGGATGACACAGGCGGCATCACCGGAATGTACTCCGGCGAATTCGATATGTTCCATCACTGCGGGAATGAAGACCTCTTTGCCATCAGAGATAGCATCCGCCTCGGTTTCGATGGCGTTTTCGAGGTATTTGTCAATTAAGATTGGCCTGTCGGGAGTAACATCTACTGCTGCAGTAACATATGCCCTGAGCATTTCTTCGTCATGGATTATTTCCATACCGCGTCCGCCCAGTACATAGGAAGGTCGGACAATCAGCGGGTAGCCGATTCGTTTGGCAATCGTCAGCGCATCAGCCATATCTACCGCCATATCGGATTCCGGCATCGGGATATTGAGTTCCATCATTCTCTTGCGGAAACGTCCGCGGTCTTCGGCAATATCGATTGAGTCGGGTGTAGTGCCAAGTATTTTGACTCCGTTTTCTGCCAGTTCTTGTGCGATATTTAATGGTGTCTGTCCGCCGAATTGAACAATGACACCTTCCGGTTTTTCTTTTGCATAAATGCTGAGGACATCTTCTGTTGTCAGCGGTTCGAAATAAAGCTTATCCGAGGTGTCGTAATCGGTTGAAACTGTTTCGGGATTACAGTTGACCATTATTGTCTCATAACCCTCATCACGTAGGGTGAAAGCAGCATGAACGCAGCAGTAGTCGAACTCGATACCCTGACCGATGCGGTTTGGACCGCCACCCAGTATCATGACCTTCTTTCTCTTTGTTGCAGTGGTGACATCGGGAGCATTATAGGTAGAATAGTAGTAAGCGGCATTTTCGACACCGCTTACCGGTACGGGATACCAGCCTTCTACCACACCAAGCGAAATGCGTTTCTCGCGGATATCTTTTTCCGACACATCGAGGAGTTTAGCCAGGTATTTATCCGCAAAGCCATATTTCTTAGCCTGAATCAATAGTTTGTCAGGTAGTTTTTTACCTTTGTATTTAAGCATCTGCTCCTCAAGTTCAACCAGTTCCTTCATTTGTCGAAGAAACCAGGGTTTAATGAAAGTTTTCTTGTAGAGTTCCTGGATGTCAGCACCCTTACGCAGGGCTTCGTACATAATAAACTGCCGTTCACTGGTTGGTACGTTGAGCATTTTCATCAACTCACCCAGAGATCTTTGATGGAAGTTTTTGGCAAACCCTAATCCATAGCGGCCGTTTTCCAGAGAGCGAATTGCTTTCTGGAAAGCTTCCTTATAGGTTTTGCCGATACTCATCACTTCGCCTACGGCGCGCATTTGAGTACCGAGTTTATCTTCGGCATCACGGAATTTCTCAAAAGCCCACCGGGAAAATTTAACAACGACGTAATCACCTGATGGGGTGTATTTTTCCAGTGTTCCATCGCGCCAGTACGGAATTTCATCCAGCGTCAAGCCTGCTGCCAGTTTTGAGGATACCTGAGCAATGGGGAAGCCGGTTGCCTTGGAAGCTAAAGCCGATGAACGGGAGGTGCGTGGGTTGATTTCAATCACCACGACCTCGTCGGTTTCAGGATTATGCGCAAACTGAATATTGGTACCGCCTATGACCTGAATTGCTTCTACAATTTTGTGTGAGTACGCCTCAAGTCTTTTCTGCAATTCCGGGGCAATCGTGAGCATCGGAGCTGTACAGTAGGAATCGCCGGTGTGCACGCCCATTGCGTCTACATTCTCGATGAAACACACGGTGATGATTTGATTTTTAGCATCGCGGACTACTTCCAATTCCAGTTCTTCCCAGCCTTCAACTGATTGTTCGACGAGGATTTGTCCGATGAGACTGGCAGAGATACCGCGGCTGGCAATTATTCGTAATTCTTCAACGTTATAGACTAATCCCCCCCCGGTGCCTCCCATCGTATAGGCGGGACGAATGACAACCGGATATCCGAGTTTCGAAGCAACCTTTTCAGCGTCCTCAACCGTATAGACAGCTTCACTTTCGGGGACTTTGATGCCGAGACTGGTCATTGTTTCTTTAAAGATGATTCTATCTTCGCCGCGCTTGATAGCATCGATATTGACACCGATTACTTTAATATTGTATTTAGCAAGGACTCCCTTTTCTGACAGTTCAGCACTGAGGTTAAGACCTGTCTGTCCGCCGAGATTAGGAAGAATGGCATCGGGTCTCTCTTTTTCTATAATCTGGGTCAGTCTTTCAATATTAAGCGGTTCGATGTAAGTGACATCTGCCATTCCGGGGTCGGTCATAATGGTTGCTGGATTCGAATTTACCAGAATAATTTTATAACCCAGAGCACGCAGAGCTTTGCATGCCTGTGTACCTGAGTAATCGAATTCGCAAGCCTGTCCGATAATAATTGGACCTGAGCCTATTATCAATACACTTTTGATGTCATTACGTCTCGGCATTCGGAATCTCTCCTCACATTTTCAGAATAGCGTGACAATTGAATAGATGTACAACTTTTGCGAGTAAAAATCGGGTAGGGTTTATGTTTTTGAGCACTGATTTGTATTGCAAATATTTTAACTCTACTTCTTACCCGCTGTGGAATAGTAAGTTTCTTTATGATTATAACCTGCTGTACTAAAATATAAAAGACTCGTAATTGACATAATGCAGGGAAATTTATGATTAGATTACCCGGGGAAAATTAAAAATTGTTGGATGTTCTGTATTATCATTGTCGGCTGTATTGCAGGCATTCTTCCGTGGATTGCTATCGGCATCTACTTCTTCGGTTCGGTATCAACCGGTTCAGGTGCTGTGCCGACTTTCGTTTACTTCATTCCTCCGATACTGTTTGTTTTCTTCTTCAGCTTTGCCCTAAATATGTTCCTGCAATATAAGAAGGTTGGTCCCTAGAAGGACTATCTTTTCGGGGAAGGATGTATGTCCTATTGAGCTTACTCGCCAAGTCGGCTCTTGCCTGGCAGGTATTCGCAGGCACATTAAGACCGTAAATTATTTTTCAACTTCAATTTAGCTTGTAACTAGTTTTGCCTATTGTTATAATACCAGTGATTAATAACACTAAGTATATTTTTAATATGCTAGCGTATTGTCAGGAGTTATAATGAGCGATTCATCCGAGTCAGTTGTTCTAACCGCCAGCGGTAAAGTTGAAGGCATAAAAGAAGACGGACTTTTTGTTTTCAAAGGGATACCATATGCTGCACCGCCTGTAGGAGAGAGACGTTGGTTGCCTCCTGAGCCAGTGACGGCATGGAAAAGTGTTCGCTGGGCAAAGAAATTTGGACCGGTTGGCCCACAGATTATAAATAAAAATTCAATCCTTGAATTTGAAAAGGAAATTAGCAATCAGAGCGAAGATTGTTTATATCTGAATATCTGGACTCCGGGCTTGGATAATAAACGGCGTCCTGTAATGTTCTGGATTCACGGAGGTGGTTTCGCAATCGGTGCCGGTTCTGCGAGATACTATACAGGAAAACATCTTGCCATGCGTGGTGATGCAGTGGTGGTCTCAATCAATTATCGACTGGGCTTGCTGGGATTCTTGAATCTGAATGAAGTTACTGGAGGTAAGATCCCATCAACCGGTAATGAGGGCCTACTCGACCAGGTGATGGCGTTGGAGTGGGTACGTGATAATATCACAGCTTTTGGCGGGGATCCTGACAACGTTACAATCTTCGGAGAATCCGCAGGTGCTATGTGCGTTGGCACTTTACTGGCGTTACCGTCGGCACATGGATTGTTCCACAAGGCTATTTGCCAGAGCGGTGCTGCTAGCACTGTTTTCACTACGGATAAAGCAAAACGGGCTGCGGAATTATTCCTTGATATAGTCGGGTTGGATGCTAATGATGTATCTGCATTACGGACATTGACAGTTGACAAATTACTTCAGGCACAACTGATATTGCCCCGGAAGACATGGGAATCAGAATTAAAAGTAACAATGTCTTTAATTCCGGTGGTGGATGGCGAAGTGCTCCCCAGGTTACCGCTCACTGCCATCGAAGAGGGGGTAGTGAAATCAATACCGATGATAGTTGGTACAACGCTTGATGAAATCAAGCTTTTTGCAACAAATGATCCTAGACTTAAGACTCAAGATGAAGCTTTACTGGTGAAAAAGCTTGGAGAATTTATACCTTATGAATATGTGTCAGGTCTTATAGAGACTTACCGTAAAGCCCGTGCCAAGCGTGGAGCATCAACTGCACCCAATGAGATTTTGTCAGCGATTCAGACCGACCGTCTTTTCTGGGTACCAGCAGTGCGGTTGATCGCAGCACAACGCAAACAGAATCAGAATATCTTTAATTACCTTTTTACCTGGGAATCGACAATACAGGATGGTAAGTTAGGTGCGTGCCATTGCATTGATGTCGCCTTTGTTTTTGGTATAACCATGCTGGAATTTACCGGAGCAGGGGTAGAAGCCGATGCACTGGTCAAAAAGACACAGGATTCATGGCTGGCATTTGCCCGTACCGGAAATCCTAGTTGTGAAAGTCTGGGTAATTGGCCTAAATATGGCAAACAGCACGAGACGATGATACTCGGTAAAGAATGTAGCGTTGTGAAAGACCTATACGCAGAAGAATTCCGTGCATGGGAATGTGTCCCGGATTCAGTGTTTGGAACGCTTTAGAGAATATGCTTCTGGATTAGTGTACTAAACCAGACATAATTGCCAGCAT
Organism: uncultured Dehalococcoidia bacterium; assembly: GCA_903916765.1. Taxonomy (GTDB): domain Bacteria; phylum Chloroflexota; class Dehalococcoidia; order Dehalococcoidales; family Fen-1064; genus Fen-1064. The sequence continues at coordinate 5,759 of CAIWXV010000110.1, forward strand.
TACTGCCGCTCCCAGTAGAGGATTGATATTCCCTTTACTGAGGACTCTCATTAGTTTACCGATTAATACACCGGTTACGGTATCCAGCGCAATAGCTAACAAACCCAGGGCAAATACTAGAATTGTCTGCCATTTCAGGAAATTGCCTCCCAGCATTGAGGCTCCTAACGGCTACCTTTACTTGTCTTACGGAAAATTAGTTTGATGACTTCGATTGCTACAAATCCGGTAAGGGATATGGGGAGAATCAATCTCCAGTCTTCCCACCCGATGGGTACAACATGGAACGGGTTTTGTAATACCGGTATATATAATACTGCCATTAATAAACCGAGAGACACAATATTAGCATAAATTAGCCATTTATTGCTAAAAACCCCTAATTTAAAAAGGCTGTGTATTTCTGAGCGACAAGCCAGTGATGAGAATAGTTCGAAGAGAACCATCGTGCATAGTACCATCGTCTGTGCTTCCGGTAGAAGAGGATTATTGGCGTCTCTCCAAGAGCCGCCGGCTGAATCCATCTTCCAGATAAATAGTGGGATCATAGTCATTGCCATGATTATACCAATGACAGCAATTATAATCAGAACATTTTTGGTGAAAATGCTCGATTTGGGATTACGGGGTGGTTTGTCCATAATATCGGGGTCTTTAGGGTCAACTGCCAGTGCTAGTGCAGGCAGACCATCTGTGGTCAGATTAACCCAGAGCAGATGTATTGCGACAAGTGGTAAAGGCATCGCCAGAAGACTGGCAATAAACATAATGAGAACTTCACCGACGTTAGCAGAGAGTAAGTAAATCAGGTACTTCTTTATGTTATTGAAAATGCCCCTGCCTTCTTCGACGGCGGAAACGATTGAGGCGAAATTATCATCAGTCAATACCATTGCCGCCGCTTCTTTACTGACGTCGGTGCCGGAAATGCCCATTGCTATACCGATGTCTGCCTTCTTCAAAGCGGGAGCATCGTTTACTCCGTCACCTGTCATCGCAACGATTTCGCCTTTCTTGGAAAAAGCCTCTATGACTTTCAATTTGTGTGATGGTGATACGCGGGCATAAACCTCGATATTCCCTACCATTTTTTCGTATTCGGTATCGCTTAGTTTATCCAATTCGGCACCGGTAATGGCAATACCGTCGGGTTTTAGAATGCCGAGTTCCTTTGCAATTGCACTGGCGGTTATCTTGTGGTCACCAGTAATCATTATTGATTTAATGCCGGCTTTTTCACATAATTTGATAGCCTCTTTTGCTTCCGGACGCGGTGGGTCAATCATACCTGCCAGTCCGACAAAAACCATCGCTTTTTCGTAGTCATCTTTGCAGGTTACATTATCTTGTAAAGGCTTATAGGCCATTCCAAGAACCCGCAGAGCACCTTCAGCCATCAGACGAGCCGTATCAAGAACTCGATTTCTATCATTTTCGGTAATCAGTCTTTCTTGACTGTTTTCCAGTACATGAGTGCAAGCATCGAGAATAATTTCCGGGGCGCCTTTGGAATAGGCGATTTTCCCATCGGAACTATCATGAATGGTGGTCATCCTCTTTCTTTCTGATGAAAACGGTATTTCATCGATACGCGGTGATGCGGAGGTTAATTCATCTTGTGATAAACCGGCCTTGCCGGCAACTACTAGTAAGGCACCCTCGGTAGGGTCTCCTTTGATGCTCCATGTATTATTCGATTGAACTAATCTGGTGTCATTACACAGGGCATAGATTTTCATAAGCGTCTGTATGGTTGGATTCCGGCTGATATCTACATTCTTTCCTTCAATCTGAAAATCACCTTTCGGTTCGTAGCCGGCGCCGCTGATATGTATCAATTTACCATCGGTGTAAATCTGGCGTACTGTCATCTGGTCCTGGGTTAGAGTTCCTGTCTTATCGGAGCAGATGACGGTAGTGCAACCCAGGGTTTCTACTGCTGAAAGCCGTCTGACGAGAGCGTGCCGTTTTACCATCTCTTGTACACCGATAGATAATGAAATGACAACAACTGCCGGTAGAGCCTCGGGGACAGCGGCAACTGCCAGACTGACCCCCCAGATAAACATATCCATAATCCCTTTTAACGAGAAAATATGGCCTCTGATGATACTCAAAATAACGACAATGACGACGATAATCAGACAGGCTATGCCGAGCATTTTGCCGATTTTATCCAGGTTTTTCTGGAGTGGAGTGACTTCTTCTCCTACGCCTTGAAGCATAGCGGCAATTTTACCGAATTCAGTCTGCATGCCTGTGGCGACGATAATGCCTTTACCTCTTCCGTAAGTGACTGTAGTGCCGGTATAAGCCATGTTCTTGCGGTCACCTACAGGTACCTCTGCTCCTTCAATAAAAGTGGTGATTTTTTCAACTGGAGTGGATTCACCAGTCAGCGGAGCTTCTTGGGTACAGAGATTAGACGACTCAATCAAGCGTAAGTCAGCCGGGATTTTATCACCGGCACTCAAAATGACAATGTCACCAGGTACCAACTCCTTAGCGGGTACTTCAATTTCATTCCCGCCCCGAATAATGGTGGCAGTTGGTGCTGCCATTCTCTTGAGTGCCGCCATCGCTTTTCCGGAGCGGTATTCTTCGACAAATCCCAAAATCACACAAGCGATGACAATGGCAAAGATAACTATGGCATCGGTTATTTCCTCAGGCAGACCCGCACCTGTTTCCCAGTTAATAATACCGATGACGACGGATAAGACAACAGCTACCAGCAAGATGATAATGAGAGCGCTTTTGAATTGTTCGGCGATGAGCTTCCATGGAGAAACCCCTTCTTCTTCTCTGAGTTCGTTATAGCCATATTGCAAAAGCCGTTTTTGGGCTTCTTCAGCAGTTAATCCTTTTAGTCCGGAATTTAATGATTTGAGAGTATCGGTTACACTTTGCTGATACCATTTTGTATCTTCTCTCTTGGAAGTGTTACCGTTTTTAGTGTTCTCCGTCTTTCTGCTCATCTTTCTCTGATTCTCACTCCTGATTGTCTGAATAGGCCTTTCTGAATATGGTAAGGCGTTGGACTGTTTGCTGTCAAACCCTGTGGGATTTCTTTTTAGTCAAAATGATTGACTTGTTTGGCTTTCTATACTAAAGTTGAGAGGGGTCAAGAAGACCGGGTGACCGCCCCTTCTTTGGAAGGGGAGGAAAGTCCGAGCTCCCCCGGGCAGGATGCTGGGTAACACCCAGGAGGGGCGACCCTACGGAAAGTGCCACAGAAACATACCGCCCCGACTTGTCGGAGCAAGGGTGAAATGGTGAGGTAAGAGCTCACCGGCGGCTGGGTGACCAGCCGGCAGGGAAAACCCCATTCGGAGCAAGACCAAATAGAGGGACA
>CAIWXV010000111.1 GCA_903916765.1 uncultured Dehalococcoidia bacterium
CCAGCGTTATGCAGTAATCCTGCTTACGCCTGTCCATTTTTCTCAAATAAACGAAAGCTAACTACCGGATATTTATTCGGTTTTTGCTTTCCGTCTATTGGGTCTACTATGTCGCCAAGCCCAAACCATAAAAAGAAATGCTGTGGAATCCCCCTGCCTTTGTAATAATCAGTTTCTGCGATACATAAGCGTCTTGGGTCAGTATGAGTAACTCCGTCATAAGTCATGCCAAGTGCTTTGGCTGCCTGATCGGAGAGTAATAGGCCGTCTTTGGTGAAACAACCTTTTTCTTTTAGAGTCTCATTAACAATTTGAGGGTCTTTTCCGTATAACATGGCGAGGGAAACAATGAAACAGCCCGATTTGCCGATGGTTGTATCGCTGTTTCCTAGTGTGAGATATTTCCACTTGGGGTCATTTTGCGAATAAAGCCTAAACATCTTTACCCCCTTTTTAGCCCAAGAGAAATCAAAATTACCTCTTGGAAGCCAGCTAATTAAGCACATAACTATAACTACCAGACCAATCAGCATTATTTGGACTTGTTGCCAAGTAATCCATTACAACCACCGATGAAGAATAGGCTAGAATGGTTCCGCTTGCGTTATATGCTCCAGCAGCGCAAGAACCAGCGCAAACAGTAGGAGTCGTAGTGCAAGGAATTGGCATAGCTACTCTCATTTCCGTTAAAGTGTTACCACCAGCAACAGGATCAATCTGACACCTAAAAACAACAGTAACCACGTTTCCAATTCTTGACCAAGCAACTGGCAAGGAAGTGATTGAGGTAACATTTGAAATTGCTGCAGTATTGGGAGTGAAAACCCCCGATGACTCTAGTGTGTTTATGCGACTAACGATTGATGAAATTTGCCTGTTTTTGTGCCTGAGGTCATAATCGATTAAGTCGAAGTTCCATTGTATTGTAGCCGTGTTAGGATCAGTAACCTGTAATCTTTTAAGAGAATTTGCGTAGCAAGGAAGTCCGGCAAGCAGGATTAAAAGTATGATTAAAACCTTTTTCATAATCCACCCCGATAAGGGCTTTCGTAGCCCAAAGCAGCAAATTTCTTTAGACGCTCCATGCAATTCTCTACCACGTCAGTCCGGTATTGTTTGTTTGGAACCTTGATTTTATCGGCCCGTGCGTATAAGTCCTTTTTAAGCCCCATTAGCGATCCCTTAGCCGATAGAACCTCGCAGACAATTCCGTCTATTCCTGCCATTTCTAAGCCGTCTTTCTTCTGCATATCATAAGGAATAATCCACTTGTCTTTTAGGTCAATCCCGTCAATCTTAATGTTATTGGATATTTTCTTAATTCTCTCAATATAAGTCTTATCTTTTTCATCATCAGGAACCAGCAAAGGATAGGGTGGAACCGTGAGGCGAAGCGAAGCGCCATAACCGGACTTCCATTCAAACCCCTTTAATTTTCCCTCAACCATGTCTGAAACAAACTTTCCATATTCCATCGGTAGAATGCCCATAGTGGCGTAAGTGTCCGAATATCCACATCTAGGGTTAAACTCTAAACCATACGGTTCCTGATCGGAGTCTTGAATAATGCAGTTTATTGAGAAGTATCCGGTATAATCTGTATTAGCGAAGAATTTCTCTAGTTTCTTAATGGTCTTAACATACATCTTTGAGTCGGGATTCTTATAGCCAAAAGAGATTGACGAGGAACAGCCAGTATTTGGCCCCAGATCATCATTCATGAATTTTTTAGTTTCAAACAACGCCTTAGTCGCCCTGACAATCTTGCCGTGAGATAAATAAACCTCAGTATCAACCTCTAGTCCCTTAATGAGTTCTTGAAGAATAAACTTATCTTTTACCTTGTCTTTCTTCCAACCTTCCATTTCTGAGATCAACTCATCTGCTGTTTTACCTACGAAAGTTCTATCTGATGTAGCGTCTCCAAAGGGTTTAATTACATAACCCTTTTTAGTCTGGCGCACAAACTCTAATCCCTTATCAATGGTATCAAAAGGAAAAGTTTTAGGTATCTTAATGCCATTGTCTTTCATGACCTTTAAGGCAAATACTCGATCGTATTCTAATTTGTCGTTTAGGCCGTTTTGACCCATTCCAGCACCAAACACTTTATAGCCAGCGTCTTTCATTTCATCGGCTACATCGCACATACCGGACGAGTCAAAGATCACAATCGGATCATCTTCAAGCGCTTTTCCAATAGAAGTTTTAGGAACAATGCCGTTATAGCAGTCTTGGCAGTCCTTATCCTGAATGAACATTGAAACCTCGTTACCCTCTTGCTGTAACCTTAGAGCGATTCCAGCGCCGTCCGCACACTTGCTAATAATTAAAAATTTCATAATGGCTCACTTTCGTTATATTCTTCCCAGTCTACCTTTAATTCGTTTGCTAAGGCCATTTCAACCCTAGTAGAAAACCAATGGTAATCGTGATAAGGAGCGTCTACTGAATCTCCTGGCTCACCCTTACCCTTAAACTTCAAATCAAACTCTCTAACCGATTCCTCGCTAATCCCCTTTTGCTCGCATAGTCCGGCCTCTAAAAGCTCATGCACCGCCACTAAATAGGCATATCTGGAATCATTAAACTTGGAGACGTTGATCTTTAACACTCCCTTAGTAATAGGGAACCAATCGCCTAATGTATCGTAGCGCTGCTCATTGTGAGGGATAATGTTAATAACTATCTTTTTTAAGGTTTTCATCTGTGGTGTCTGTCCCTTACTCTCTTAATCTTTTCGAGTTCTTGCTTTTCTTCTGGAGATGAAAGCTCATATACTTTCATAAAGTCATCGTAAGAAAGGCTCTTTGATAACCTTTGTAGCTTAGTTTCTCCTCGCAAAGCACTGCGCCTGACCTGATTTGCCTCTTTCCTTGTTAATGTTTTATCTTCTCTTTGTTTTTTTAATTCTTGCATTCCAGCAATGGGATCGGTTTTTAATAAATCTCTTATTTCAGATTCTGTCTTGAATCTTTTCTGCTGTTCTGGAGTGAAAGTCGAAGGCATATTCTTTGATCTTAACTTTCTAGCAGTTTGTTCTGCTTCCGTTCCAGATGGTATCGTTATTCCCACAAGGCTTGCTCCAACTTTTAGGGGTTGAGTAATGGCTCCCTCAATGGTTTTAACTGGAGAGATAGAGTCAACTATCTGTTTCTTTAAGTCCTCAAGAATGTTTTCTACTGCAATTAGAGGTTTCTTGGTATAAGTGTTAATGTTAAAAAACAGTTGAACTAACTCTTTGGTTGCCGGAGCTGGCGTGTAAATTGATTGCAACCATTGCGAGTAGTCAATTTTTCCAGTAAGCATTTTCCATGTGTTTACCGGAATGGTTGCTGCTCCAGCTCGCCTAAAGAATGCTC
>CAIWXV010000112.1 GCA_903916765.1 uncultured Dehalococcoidia bacterium
CAGAATACCGTTGACCTTGCTTCAGCATCTAACCGAGGACTACTGGTATCTTGAGAGACGGGTCAGGTTCAAAAGGACGTCCCGTGCAAAATCGGTCCGAAAAAAGCGACCGAAGGCAATTTTCCTTAGAGTGCAAACGAAATAAGGATGTTTTCTATTGTGTCGATAAAGACTTATACCATTGTTCCGCAATCTGTTCCGCGTGTCGGCCACATGCATCCATTAACCTGTCAGCAAATGCTTTCTGCGCCATTATCACACCTCCAGATTAAAATTAAGGGGACCTGTTCAAGGTAACAGGTCCCCTTAATCGCTATTTTGCTTTGTATTGCGGAGGTCGTTTCTCAGCAAAAGCCCGGGCACCTTCCATGAAATCTTCAGTAGTTCTGACTCTATTTGCTAACTCTTTCTCTAATATCAATCCTTCTTCCAAGCTCATTTCATAACTACGAAGCATAGATTCTTTTGTAGCCCGAACGCCTAACGGACCACGAGAAATAATGGTATTTGCAATTTCCTTAGCGGTGTCCATCAGCTTATCTCGTGGCACTACACGGCTTACCAAACCCCAGCGTAAGGCATCTTGTGCATTAATACGATTACCGGTCAACAGAATCTCTGCTGCTACTGCTCTTGGAATGAAACGGGGCATTCTGACAGTCGCACCTAAACCAGGCATAAAACCGATATTTACTTCAGGCTGACCGAACTGTGCATTATCAGCGGCAATTCTAATATCACAGGACATTGCTAATTCACAACCGCCACCCAGACAGTAACCATGTACGGCAGCAATAAAAGGTTTCCAAATAGTATCGGCACGTACAGTTTTTTCATTCTTTTGCGCTTTCAATTCCTCATCAGTGAGAGGTTTGAATTCTTTAATATCGGCGCCGGCGCAAAAAGCTCTATCCCCTGCTCCAGTGACAATTGCTACCCACAGATCATTATTGTCGCGAAAATCAATCATCGCATCACGCAATCCGCGCATAACATCACTACTGAGTGCATTCATTGCCTCAGGACGATTGATTATTATATTAGCAATCTTACCTTCTTTTACATATTCAACAGCAGCCATAATTCCTCCTATACATTTTGATTAGTTCGATAGTCCTAGAATTTTAACAAACAGTTTTACTTACGTCAAATGTTACCCAACATCATTGCGTAGGTCAATAAATTACGACAAAGAATGATAGAATAGAACCAGTCGTTCGAGAATAAAATGGATAAAATTACTCATACAAAATCTATCAGGTGTAAATACTGTGGAGCTTCCGATACTGTCAAATACGGCACTTTCGAAGGTATGCAAAGACATTTCTGCAAGAGTTGCCACCGTAAATTTGCCGATAATGATGCTTTACCCGGAATGAAAACCCCGATATGGGTAATATCTTCAGTGCTATATCATTATTATAATGGGCTGTCCATCGGAGCTATTCAGAAGCAAGTCAACCAGCAATATGGCGCCTATTATGCACAATCAAGTATCTATAATTGGGTAATACGTTTCTCAAGACAGGCAATAGAACAGGTGAAATCGTTTCATCCTCGAGTAGGTAATTCATGGCTGGTTTGCGAGACGATTCTTAATATCGGAAACCGTCGATTGTGGTTCTGGGATATATTCGATATCGACAGCAAATACCTGTTGGTTTCCCACCTTTCCGAATCCGGAACAGCGAAAGAAATATCTGCGCTGATAGAATCTGCATACCAGAAAGCGGAGAAATTACCTGAACAAGTAATTATTACTATGCCAATTGAAAAAGATAGGTCAACTATCATGAAACGCTTCCATAGCATAGTGAAAAGACGCAATCGCATCATGCATGGGCTAAAGAATATTGTCACAATGAAAATACTGACGGAAACATGGCTCATACATTACAACTTCATTATGGGAAATAATAAAACTTGGACTGATTTAATTAAGCGAAATCCTGCTCAGTAAAATCACATAACAAATAATGCTATCAACCAGGATTGTAATTACTACGCTCGCAAATTCCTTGACATTATATAGTGTTGATGTTACAATACCACGCAATCTAGGTATAATTGACTCAACATCAATTCGGTATTAAGATAAAGGAGGTAAAACTCGAGGACAAAAATCCTACGGCAGAGAATTCCTAAAATTCAGATGATGCCGGCTGATAGAATCCCGAGTTTGCTCTAAGGAGATGGCGACGGTAGTACAAGACGAAAAAATCCTAGAAATTAAAAACCTGAAAACCTATTTCTACACGCAGGAAGGTGAACTCAAGGCTGTTGACGGTCTTTCATATTATGTCAGAAAAGGAGAAAGCGTCGGGTTAGTAGGTGAGAGTGCCTGCGGCAAAAGCGTCGGTGCGCTCTCGATATTAAGACTTATACCCTATCCACCCGGCATAATCGTCGGCGGAGAAATCATCTTTCAGGGGAAAGACCTCTTGAAAGCCACTGAAGAAGAAATGCGTAATATTCGTGGTAACAGCATCGCTATGGTCTTTCAGGAACCGACTACCTCTCTGAACCCGGTACTTACCGTCAGAAGACAAATTTCAGAGACTCTGGAATTACATCGAGGTATGAATAAGAATGAATCTCTTCAGGAAACAATCAGATTACTGAAGCTTGTAGGTATTCCCGATCCCGAGAAAAGAGCTAATGATTATCCATTCCAGTTCAGTGGCGGTATGCAACAGAGAATTATGATTGCCATGGGATTGAGTTGTAATCCGGCATTACTCATCTGTGATGAGCCAACAACTGCCCTGGATGTCACCGTGCAAGCGCAACTGCTGGAAATTATCGACGACTTAAGAGCCAAATTCGGCACCGCTGTTATTATCATTACTCATAACCTTGGTATCGTTGCCCGCTATGTCGACCGTGTTAATGTCATGTATGCAGGTAGACTGGTCGAAACAGCACCGACGGAAGAGCTTTATGCTAATCCAGTTCATCCTTATACTATTGGTTTACTGTCATCAGTGCCTCGTTTGGATATCAGTAAGAAAAAATCATTAAGAATTATCAGGGGTTTACCACCGAACCTTACCCGTCTACCACCTGGCTGTGCATTCGCACCGCGTTGTGATTATGCCATGCCTATATGTAAGAAAGAATATCCTCCACTGGAAAAGGTCGGAGAAGAGCATTATCGGGCATGTTTTGCCGAAATCAGTAAGTTTCAGAAACAGGAAAAATAAGAGAGGGTTTTCGGATAATGGAAGAGAATCATATTATTGAAGTGGAAAACCTGTATATGTATTTCCCAGTCACGGCCGGGGTTATGCAGAAAAAAGTTGCTGATGTCAAAGCAGTGGATGGGGTATCCTTCTATATCAAGAAAGGAGAAACTCTCGGGTTGGTAGGAGAAAGTGGTTGTGGTAAAACAACTACCGGACGATGTATTCTCCAACTTTATGAAGGGACGAAAGGTAAAGTTTCTTTTGAGGGTGTCGACCTTACCAAACTCAAAAAAGAACAGATGCGAAAAATGCGACGGAATATGCAATTGATATTCCAAGACCCATTTGCTTCGCTCGACCCACGTATGACTGCCGGCGAGATTATCGGTGAACCGCTAAAAGTGCACAATCTGGCAAAAGGCAAAGAATATAAAGAGCAAGTCGAAGAGTTGTTCCGTATGGTAGAGCTCGAACCTTATATGGCAAATCGTTATCCTCATGAGTTCAGCGGCGGACAGCGTCAACGTATCGGTATTGCTCGCGCTTTGGCAGTAAGACCGAAATTTGTGGTTTGTGATGAACCCGTTTCAGCTCTCGATGTTTCTATTCAAGCACAGATTATTCTTCTTCTTGAAAAGCTTCGTGAAGAAATGGGGTTAACTTATCTCTTTATTGCTCATGACCTCTCTGTGGTACGGAATATCAGCGACCGTGTGGCAGTGATGTACCTGGGTAAGATTGTAGAGATTACCCATAGCGATGAGCTCTATGCTAATCCATTACACCCGTATACGATTGCTCTGCTATCGGCAGTGCCTATCCCCGACCCGAAAATCGACCGCACCCGCCAACGCATTATATTGAAAGGAGATGTACCCAGCCCAATTAATCCTCCGGCTGGTTGCCGTTTCAATCCGCGGTGCCAGATGGCCATCGATATCTGCAGAGAGAAAGAGCCCGAACTGAAATTGGTGGGTGAAGAACATTTGGTTTCATGTCATCTGGTGAAATCTTCTGCCGGTATTGGTAATCCACCAGCTAACCAGTGATATTCTGAAAATATTATCACAAGAAAGTTTAGATAGTAGAGTTATCTTTTCTTAATCTTTTCTTTATATTTTTAATATAGTATATAATGTGATACCATAGATTATTAAGTATCGACACATCTGAAGAGAGGATATATCGCAATTGGCAAAAAAGCTTTCAGATAATAAACTTATCGAGAAAAAACAGGAAACCGAAGAAGTTAAACGTCGGAAGAGAAAAACCAATACTATTATTACCGTTACGGCGATATTGGTTGTCATCGCCATAGTGGTAAGTGTGGGTTATTATCTGATTTATGCGATGCCTATGCAGCGCACTATTATCCGTGTCAATGATGAAAATATTAAGATCAATTACTTCCTGAAAAGATGTCTCCTCAATTCTACCGACGATGTTTATAGTATGATAACTAACATCGTCTATGAACTTATGATTAAACAAGCAGCGCCGGAATACGGGATTGTAATCTCCGAAACTGAAATTGATGAAGCATTAATGACAGAAGCTAAGGGTTCAAACGACAGCATCTCAGATGCTGAATATCAAGAGTGGTACCGTCAGCAACTCTATACGAGTATGCTTTCCGATAAAGAATTCAGGGATGTAATACGCACTTCTCTAATCGCCCAGAAACTTCAGACGTATCTTCAGGATAACTTACCAACAACAGCAGATCAGGTTCATCTTCATTATATCTATCTTGCAGACTATGCTACAGCTACGGCAATAAAAGAAAGACTGGATAACGGCGAAGATTTTGCTACGATTGCTCGCGAAGTGTCTCTGGATAGCGCAGCTCAGGATGACAACGGGGACAAAGGTTGGATGCCGATACACGCTCTTAGTGCCGACCTCGAATACGCAGTAACAAATCTTACTATTGGACAAGTCAGTGACCCAATACTATTAAATAGTTCATCAGACACTTCCAGTACATCTTCTTCCTCTTCTACTACTGATGGACCGTATGCTCTCATAATGATTTCCGAGAGAGCAACCACAATGGAAGTCTCAGATACATATATGGCAGTACTTAAAGGACGCGTTCTGGATGACTGGCTCAGTGCACGTTCAGCCACTCAGACGATAAAATTCTTTGGTAAAGGTTCTTCTGGTGGCTACGATTCAGAAACAAATGCATGGTTACAATACCAGTTGGCAAAAATGAAGAAAGCTTCCGGTATTACAGAAACAACGACGACTACTACTACAACGACACAATAAGGAAAGTTTAATTGATTAAAGTTCGGAATCTAACCAAATATTATGGTGAACGTCTGGCAGTAGACAATATCAGCTTTGATGTCGGCAAAGGGGAAATCGTCGGACTTCTTGGACCCAATGCTGCTGGCAAGACAACAACAATGCGTATTCTCACCGGTTTTTTAACACCAACTCGTGGCGACACCTGGATAGCCGATTGTAATATGGTCACCAATTCGCTCGAAGGCAGAAAGCATATCGGTTACATGCCTGAATCGGTTCCGTTATATACCGACATGACCGTCCGTGAATATCTCGCGTTTTTCGGACGACTGAGAGGTCTGGATGCCAAGCGTACTAATCACCGAATTAATGACGTAATCGGTCTCTGTAACTTGGAGGAGTATGTCGATTCTATTATCGGTAAGTTATCGAAGGGTTTCAGACAGAGAGTAGGGTTAGCTCAGGCTATCATCCATGAACCGGAGGTTTTGATTCTGGACGAGCCTACGGTTGGCATTGACCCACTTCAGGTTTCTCAAACAAGAACTCTCATAAAAGAATTGGGCAAAGAACATACGATACTCCTTTCTACTCATATTCTCCCTGAAGTCAGTGCTACCTGCGGTCGGGTTATCATTATTAATCGTGGCAGAATCATTGCCCAAGATAGCATTGAAAACCTCTCCGCCATAGTAAAAGGAGCGAGACGTCTGCGGATAGAAGTCAAAGGACCCCACGACCAGATTACCAAACGATTACAAAGAATTGACGGGGTTAAAAAAGTTTCCCGAGAAGGTAATTATCTGATTGTCGAGAGTCCTATTCAAATCGACCCGCGGTCTCAGGTTACCGAAATAATTGTTAAAAGTGGTTGGACATTGTTATCGATAGAAACAGTAGAGATGAGTTTGGAAGATATCTTCCTGCAACTCACTGCTAAAGATAAAGAGGAATCCGATAGTGAATAAAGTCATGCTTATTGCCGGTAAAGAATTACGATCGTATTTGACTTCACCGATGGCATATATCATAACCTGTATATTCCTTCTGATTAGCGGCGTCTTTTTCGTTTTGTATTTGACAGCCACAAAATATGCCGACACCAGCATTCAGGGATTTATTGAACCGCTGAGTGTTTTCGGACTATCTAATATCGGCAATGTTTTTCTCCCCTTGTTCGCTTCCATATTGACGATGCGTTTATTATCGGAAGAGAAAAAAATTGGTACTTGGGAACTGCTTCTTACATCTCCGGTTAAAGATACAGAAGTAATCCTGGGCAAATTCCTGGGAAGTCTGGGGATTCTGGTTTGCATGCTTGTCTTAACGATGTATTTCCCTCTTATGCTGGCTATTTTCGGACAACCTGATATGGGACCTATCTGGACAAGTTATCTCGGTCTTTTCTTAATCGGAAGCTCAGCATTAGCAGTAGGTACTTTTACTTCTTCCATAACTACGAATCAGATTATCGCCGCTGTTGTTTCAGGCGGTATACTTTTTGCACTCTGGTTCGTCGGAATGGTATCTAATGTATTGCCTACCGCCATTGCAAATGTCTTCAGTTATATTTCTTTATCTTCTCATTTCTCGAATTTTTCCGTTGGGATTATCGATACCAAGGATATCATTTATTACTTGAGTGTGACAGCATTGTTTCTTTATGCGGCGATTAGGTCGCTTGAAACTAGCAGGTGGAACTAGATATGCAAACAACTGTTTTTGCGATACTCGGATTAGTTTGCTTGATTGTTGGCTTACTCCTTATACTGATTCTCCCCGAACTCAGGTATATCGGCTGGGGACTTATCGGGTTTGGTATCATACTCATTAGCTCTATTGTAATTATCGATTTCCGCAAAATACGCGGTGCCGTCACCAGTCGTCGAGGTAAATTTGGTGTCGGTACAACGATTATGGTTTCGGTGTTTGTAGGTATCATAATATTTGTCAATGCTATCAGTATCGGGGGAGTCAATAAACGCTTTTATTTTAACCAATTGGCGCAATTCTCACTGACATCGCAAACTCAAGGCGTTTTAAAAGATTTAAAAATGCCTGTTACGGCGCTCTGTTTCTTTACTCCTAACGATACGACAGGTGTGAATAATTACGCTTTAACTTTGTTATTCGAATATATATACTATTCCAACAAATTAACAATCAAAAAAATCGATCCTGACGCACATCCTGAAGAAGCACGGAAATATGGAATCACGAGTACGGATTATTACCAATCGATTATTTTTGAAACCTCATTAGGCACCTATATGGTATCATCTGCTGAAGTACAAGCCGAAGCTGAACATGCATTTACTAATGCAATTCTCCAAGTTACAGGCACCCTTCAGAAAAGAGTGTATTTTCTCACCGGTCACGGAGAAGCCGACCCATCTTCTACTATGAGTGATGTCGTTGATGCTTTGAAGACTAATCTTTTACAAGTAGTATTACTGGACCTCCAGCTTACACCCAGTATCCCTAGTGATTGTGCAACATTAATAGTTGCAGGTCCTACGAAAGCGATGACCGATGCCGAACGCCAAATCATTGCCGCTTATCTGGCAAATAATGGCAGTGCCTTTTTTATGACTAATCCGGGAGCGCCTGACGACATCGCTAAATTAGTAGCTCCTTGGGGCGTAGATATAAAAAGCGGAACTATCGTCGACCCATCCTCTTATGCTACTCCTAATTTGACTACTCCTATCGTAACACGAACCCAAAACCTTCTAGGATTAACAACTATCTATTTCCCGGATGCAACCGCTGTTATTCCACAGGCTACAGCACCGGACGGTATGGAACTACGGCCAATTGCCTGGACAACTGCAAATAGTTGGCTGGAAACCGACTCTAGCCAGTTATCTAAACCGGTTTATGATGCGGGAAAAGATATAAAGGGCGGACTTGCCATCGGAGTTCTAATCGACCCGAAAGTAGAAACTGATAGTAGCGGTAATGTCACCAAAGTTAATACGGGACCTTTAATCGTTGTATTTGGTGATTCAGATTTTGTCAACAACACCAATTTCTACAACGGCAATAATGGTGACTTATTTATAACTATGATTAACATCCTGACATCGAGTTCCGATGTGATGACTATCGACCATAACGTACTGCAAACACGTCGACTTCTCCTGAGTTCAGAGAAAGCGACTTTCCTTAATATTTCCAGCATTGCCCTATTACCTTTACTGGTATTAATTATCGGGGGCATCTTATGGTGGCAGAGGAAATAACCGGTACCACTCAACCGCAGGAGAAAAACCCTTGAAAATGAAAATTATCCTCATCATGGTTGCCTTTCTAGCTGTTCTCGGAGGAACATATTACTTTGTTAATCTCTCCAAATCAACGACAACTACAACGACAACTGTAAAACAGTTTGTTTGGGATTTCGATATGGATTACCTTCAACATATCACTCTCTCGTTACCTAAAGATAACCTGAGCGAGTCTTTCCTCAAGCATGATGATAAATATTTCTACTTCGATGTAACGGATGGTACCAAAGTGGATATGCAAAGATGGGGTGGTGGTATCCCATTACTTTTGAGCGGACCTGGAGCCGAAAGACTCATTTCCCAGGATACTACGGATGACCAATTGAAAGAGTACGGTTTCGATAACCCGAACCTTACCGCAAAATTAACTCTGGACGATGGGACTGTTTACGAAGTTCAGGTTGGCGATAGTAACCCGACTCTTGAGTATTACTATACCAGACTGGTCGGGAGTAGAAATGTTTATACTGTTGATAAATCATGGTATGAGGTAATATCGGGAATTGTTACTAATCCTCCATATGTCCCGGCGACTTTCATAGTGGAAAAACCGACGTTATCGTCATCTCAAATTTCTGTCGGAGGCACGGTAATCGTCAGTACCAGGGTTACTAATACCGGTGACCTATCGGGTAATTATGATGTCAATTTAAAAATCAATGGGGATATTGTCCAAACCAAAACAGTGACATTAGCCGCACTCGCCAATCAGGTGGTTACTTTCAATGTATCAGAAAGCACTGCTGGCTCTTATGTAGTATCCATCGACACCCGTACCGCAACATTTGTGGTAAAGTAACTACTCTATTAACTACCGACGAGATTTACAAATGCAATATGTAGGCGTAGATATTATTGAAATCGACCGCATCGGAAAACTGATACAACGCTGGGGAAAAATTTTTCTGCAACGGGTTTATACTCCATCAGAGTTGGAGAGATATACAAATACATCTTCATTAGCCGTACGATTTGCTGCCAAAGAAGCCATTCTCAAAGCACTCGGGGCATGCGATAAGGGCATCAGCTGGCAAGACATCGAAGTTCTGGCAGAATCTAACGGAAAACCGGTGATCAACCTTACAGGTAAAGCAAAACAACACGCTAACGAACTCTCTATCGGAAAGTTAAATATCAGCCTTTCTCACGCCAAAGGTTATGCCGTTGCCTTCGTTGTCGGTGAAACAACCTAAACCTGCGGAGCACCCATCCAGCAATTCCTGAGCAAGCGTCCGTCTATAGTGATGATACGGTCTGCTACTTCTCTTAAAGGTCGAGAGGTGCTTTCTTTACCGAACAGTGCTACCTCAACATTCTGTCCGTTGTTTTTGACCGCCTGAACGGCACCTACATAATCACTATCTCCCGCAACCAGAATAGCAACATCATAATTCCGTTTAAAACTATGGGTCAGTAAATCCGTTGTCAGCATAATATCAATACCTTTTTCATAAGGCGGGGTATTGGGCCAATTATTATAAACCAAACGTCCCAATCGCAATTCTGTATAAGGGATTGATTGCACACTAGAGAAAAAAGCCTGCTGGTGACGATACCGTTCGGGCTCCTGTTTCAGTCCTACAATCGCATTGTAGTAATAAATTCTTACCAGACGCTTCTTCTCTATCAACTTCTGACAAAACCGACCGATATCCAGGTCTGTACGATTAAAACTACCTTTGAGCGAATGATACAGATTACTTCCATCGATAAAAATCATTACCCTATCATCTCTATCCACCGCATCACCTTCCTTAAATATATTTTATGTAAATTATTTCCCTAGCATTTCGTATAACCGCAGTTAGGACAAACAAAACAACCTTCCTGATAAGCAAGCAATCCTCCGCAATCAGGGCATTGACCGGCAATATTTCTTACCAACCCATAATCTTCCGATTTACTTGATACTGTACTATGACTAACCTTTATTTCAGCAATTTCGGGTTCAGGATTTACATGCCTC
>CAIWXV010000113.1 GCA_903916765.1 uncultured Dehalococcoidia bacterium
AAAAACTTTTGGGTCTTGGTATGTTGAAGCTGGCCCAATGATAACACAATCAAATCTTACAATAACTGTCCCAGACTGGGTGTCATGCACTGATCAACCAGCTTGTTTAACTCCAGCAAAAACTTCACAGTTTTTACAAGTTGGAGCACACAATCAATATAAAGTTGGTGCTACAGCTGGCATTGGATACAAATATAACAAATGGCGTATGCAATTATCAGTCATACCAACTCATATAGCCGGCGAGTTCCCGGGAATCACAAAAGGATATTCTGGGAATGTATCAATTGGCTTTGCTTTTTAAAGATTTTAGGATAGTTACAGCATTTAAATTAGATCAAACTGCGATACGTTGGTTCGAATCCAACCCTCGGAGACTAAAGGCCTTAACCGGCTCTTCTGGGTAGACAAGTGGTTAGTCAGCGGTCATAAAAAGCCTAACGGCGCTATCCTGTTAAACACAACCTCCCGTGAGGTGTAAGGGAATTGCACACAACGCTTCGAACGTTGGAGAGCCGCTCGACTCGGACACGGGGGACCACATACATCATCAGCGTGTAAGTCAGAGGCAGACAGCCTGGTCCGGAGCCAGGAGGACGGGATTTCGAAATTCCCCACGCTGACCACAAGAACATTGGAAGATGAAGACTGCAAGGTAGCAGCGTCTGTTTGGAAAACAGAAGACCGCCTGTGAGCGGTTAGGGGTTCGAGTCCTCCTTCTTCCGCCAAAAAACTTGCTATTAAAAAGCAGATATGCTATAAATAGTAATATAAGGAATAAGTAAAATGATTTCGATTCGAGATGAAGGACAACCAATTAAATACGGATTTAATTTTTATCCATTACATTCATATCATATAGGGTTTGTTTTTAGACTCTGGAAACATTGTATTTGGTGCAGATATGGAAAAGCGGTTAACCGGTTTACATTTAAAATTAGTAAGGAACAGAATTCGTAAGCCCTCATGTAAAAGTGAGGAAGGAAAGCAAAGGAAAGTGGTCTAAGACGCGGGTTCGATTCCCGCCTAGTCCACCACAAGCATTCTGAATCGTAGTTAGATCAGGCTGGTACTCCAGGCGAAACACGCAAGCCAAATGACCAAGAATGCTTCTGATGGGCTAGTCCTGGTTTCGATTGGGCTGTGAATACTAAGCTGGAGAATCGGCAAGAGTTATGAAGCCGTTAGGATTGGGGATTGTTCCTGGTCTAAGAAAACAAAATCGTAAATGCAAAAGCAAATACACAAACTGGTGTCAAAGTCACAGTAGCTAAGGGTTTCCGTTTCGGCGGATCCAAGGTTGCTGCAACTGAGGCAGCGTTCGCCTAAACAGCGAACACCACGGAGTTTCGCAGCCTGTACTTTGTAATCCAAACAGGCTGCACCATACACCTACTAATATGAAACGAGCAAGAAAATTACACAACTGGATGCGACCACAGAATACTCCAAAGTTCTGGCGAGTGCTCCGAGGTGATCCTGATCCGTTTCTTGTTGGATACAAAGGTAAAGCCGGTGCTGATGTTGGCGCCTTTTATTGTCCATACATCCCAATTATGAAATCACAAATAGTCCCGTGGTAAAACGGTAATACGCATCCTTGACATGGATGAGTCGAAGGTTCAACTCCTTCCGGGACTACCAGAGTCATAAATACTTGATGGACGCAACAATTACATCAATGGTAGATTACAAACAAAAGAAGCTTGAGAGCTCACTGTCTGACATGTGGACACTCTGGTTTGCTTATCCAACAACAATTCACATACCTATTGTCTATATGTATTACATACCACCGTTCTTTTGGGGAATTAAAATCGTATGAAGTCCGACGAATTTGCTTTTATGCAAAAAGCTGGTGTTATACCTTACTTCTTTGATAAGAAAGGCGAGCTCCGTATGTTGTTTATGGTTCCATCCAATGCAGCTTTCGGCGGCACTAAATTTCAAATAGCAAAAGGTCGAGTTGACGAACACGAAAATATTCAACGCGCTGCCTTCCGTGAAGGAGAAGAGGAGCTCGGCTTGGTCTTCTCCA
>CAIWXV010000114.1 GCA_903916765.1 uncultured Dehalococcoidia bacterium
GAAAAGCATGCTGACGTGGTCAAACAGCTTTTTGCCAAAGCGAAGGAAGATGCACGTGGAGGAATCCCTGACTGGCTTATGGACCTTGCAAAGAGTCAGTCTGATGCTCCTGGTTGTAGTGCTCTGGCTTCTCGTGCTTAAAAAGAAAGTAGTTAATGCGACATCGGTTCTTTATATCACTGCTAGGTATATATGTCACAGTGTGCCAATTGGCACTTTCTCTTAAGCGTGTTAGCATATCGCTAAACTCAGTTAGTCATCTAATCTCATCCACGTAACTAAAACGGCAAAATTACGTTATACAATACATATAGAACCAAATGCCGTAATACCATTATCGTAGACTTATTGAGTATCAGGAGGAAATATTGATGAAAAAAGTATTGGCTATAGGCGTAGTATTTGCAATTGTGGTGTGTTTGCTGGTAACTGTTTCATGCAGGAGCAGCACTCCAACTACTATGACGGTCACATCAATAGGATTAAATGAAAGCTATTCTTCTAGTGATGGGGCCCCTGCACCAACGGTGATAGTACCAACACAAACCGCACCATCAGTGAAAGTATCTGGCGGTTCCACATCGCAGGATGTATCTACTGCTACTGATACCCAGCAAATGATTGTCCGTACCAGTAACATCAGCATGGTTGTAGAAGATGTCTCAGTAACTATGGACCAGATTACTCAACTGGCAGAAAGTTCCGATGGTTA
Organism: uncultured Dehalococcoidia bacterium; assembly: GCA_903916765.1. Classification (GTDB taxonomy): domain Bacteria; phylum Chloroflexota; class Dehalococcoidia; order Dehalococcoidales; family Fen-1064; genus Fen-1064. The sequence goes on from CAIWXV010000114.1 coordinate 713, forward strand.
TGTGGTCTCCTCTAACAAATGGAAGAACGGCGAAAGGCTTGCGGGAACTATTACGATTCGCGTACCTGCCGGAGATTTTGAGAGTGCAATGGCAACTTTGCGGGCAATGGCTGATGAAGTAACATCAGAAAATACTACATCTCAAGATGTCACCGCAGAATATGTTGATTTAAGTGCTCAGTTGAAGAATTTGCAGGCTACCGAGTCGCAGTTACTATCAATCATGCAGAAGGCAGAGAAGATAGAAGATATTTTAGCAGTGCAAAATCAGCTGACAAATACCAGGGACCAAATCGAACGGATCAAAGGTCGTATGCAATATCTCGAACAGACATCCGCAACCTCTTTGATTACACTGCAATTGACACAATCAAAATTGGATGCTAAATTAACTGCAATTAGCAGCCGAACTGTTAGGGGAGGAGAGAAGGTTTATTTCAGCGCCGAGATTTCCGGTGGCTTCTCTCCATATACTTACAAGTGGGATTTCGGGGATAAGACAACAAGTACCGATGAAAGTCCCTCGCATGCCTACAATTCTACCGGTAAATTTACCGTAACTCTTACAGTGACCGATGATAAGGGAAATACGGTTACTGATACGAGGACCGATTATATTACTGTCCAATCCGGTTGGAATGTCGCTAATATTGCAAAAACCGCATGGAAAGGACTGAGTACCTTGGGGCAGATTATCGTGGATATTCTTATCTGGCTGGGTATTTTCAGCCCGGTCTGGATTATCGGTGGTGGCATCGGATACTGGATATGGCGGAGAAAGAAGAGCAGGAATGCTTAAACCAGTAACTTGACATAATATTGGCACAACAGGGTAGAGAAGTGAGAGATTTGAACTCCTCTACCCTCTTTGTTTTTAAGCGCTCTTTCAATCGCTATTATTCAAAAATTACCGGGTTCTCTATGTCCAGGAAAATAACATTGCTGACACCATATCGATACAGACGGAATATTTTGACCATAATTCACATTAACAAAAGACCTTAAAGTAGTAGCTACACCCAGAGGGGAATCGCCTTTGACGTTATTTTCCAACCACGCTGTCTTTAGCTTTACCGAATTCAGTAGTTTTAGTATCGGGTTCAGTAGTTTTAGTATCGGGTTCAGTAGCTTTAGTAACGGATTCAGTAGCCCTGGTATTTAATTCAATGTCCATTATGCAGACGATTAAATCCGCAAAAGCATATATTATTATACTGACTGCCAGACCACCAACTATTATAGCGATTGCAAGAGCAATTGATATAGGCTCAGCACCTCCACGTATAACGGACCACATAAAAGGAACAACAATGCCTGCTATGATAACGATAAGAGATATGCACTTGAGTAACACCGAAACCACAAAAAGATCCGAATAACGTTTATGCATAGAACACCTCCCGAGACTCTGGTGCTAATGATAGCAGGAAAGTATCAAGCATACAATGACAGGACTTACCTCAGCCCTAAGA
>CAIWXV010000115.1 GCA_903916765.1 uncultured Dehalococcoidia bacterium
CGGTACGAATCTTATCATAATTATGTGTAGAGGAATCAGCCATGCCTAGTTGCACAGGATACCATGAAGTACGAAAATGACAACTCAGCCGTTCGTGCTGAGCATAGTCGAAGCATGAACGGCAATAAATATTTCGCACTTCGACAGGCTCAGTGCGAACCGAACAATCCTTATTTTCAGGAGAATCAATCAAGACTTAAACTTTAACGGCAAATGGATTGATATACTCATATGGAGGTTAATTTGAACAACAAACCACATTCTAGCAATATTGGCAGCCGAATTTTGCTATTGTTATTGTGCTTTTTATCGATTACTTTAACCCTGACAGCCTGTGGCGGCAAGACGTCAACTTCTACCAACCAGCCTTCTCAAACTCAAACTTCCAGTAACAACGGTACTCTGAATTTAACTGACTCCGGGCCAATTACACTGGACCCAGCCGTAGCCGCTGAAACATCATCCGCACTGTATATTTTTCAAATATTCAGTGGACTGTTACAGTTAGATGAGAACCTCAAAATAGCTCCGGATATTGCCCAAACCTGGGACGTGAGCACAGACAGAAAAACGTTTACTTTCCACCTGCGCCAAGATGTTAAATTCCAAGATGGGAAACCGGTCAAGGCGTCAGATTTCAAATATTCCTGGGAGCGGGCATTAAATCCAGCCACTAATTCTCTAACAGCGGGAACATATCTGAATGATATCGTTGGTGCCACAGATATCCTATCGGGAAAGGCCACACAGCTAAGTGGTGTTACTGTCTTGGATGACTACACTATTCAGGTTACTATTGACGCGCCGAAAGCCTATTTCTTAGAAAAAATGGCCTATCCTACTGCCTTCGTATTAGATAAAACAAATGTTGAGTCCGGGAGTAATTGGTGGCAACACCCCAACGGTACCGGGCCATTCAAGCTTCAGCAATGGCAGCAAGACCAGCTTGTGGTTTTACAGCGCAATGACAAATATTATGGAGAAAAGGCCAAACTAAAGCAGGTAGTATTCAAGCTATACAGTGGTAGTTCCTTGCAACTATACCAGGAAGGGAGCATAGACGTATCTTATGTCGGTTCAGATTATATGGGATTGGTCACAGATCCCGGTAATCCTGTTTCAAAGGAACTCACTACGTACCCTGAATTCAGCTTGTCTTATCTCGGTTTTAATGTTAATGCTCCGCCTTTCGATGATGTGAAAGTCCGGCAAGCATTTTCATATGCGGTTGACAAGGATAGACTGATTAAACTATCAACTCAGGATGTGGTCACTACGGCCTATGGCATCCTGCCACCGGATATGTCAGGATATGATGCTACTCTTCAAGGATTGAGGTTTGACCCACAAAAGGCAAAGGACCTTATAGCAGCCTCGAAATATGGCGATGTATCCAAGTTACCACCCATTGTCCTGACTACGTCCGGTTGGGGTGGAGACATATCCGGCCTGCTCGGCGGCGTTATTGAGGAATGGAAGCGCAACTTGGGCGTCGAAGTTAC
>CAIWXV010000116.1 GCA_903916765.1 uncultured Dehalococcoidia bacterium
ACCTGATATTGGTGTCCTGCGGGTTATAATGTACGACTGATTCCTTGAGGCAAAAAGGAACGTCCTACTGCGTAAACTGACCTGCTTTCAATTGTTGTACCACTTCTTACCTTATTGCCATAAACAAGATAAACTCAGGGGCTGGCGGGTGATGTTTGACCGTGCTCTCTTCTCAATTACTCAATCAATACCCGGTACAGATTTACCCATTAATAGAAATGAGAATAACTAAACTGAGATTGATAGATTACCACATATATTGCAATTATTTAGATGACAACCACAACGAGATAGCTGAAATAATGAGGATTATCTCTGAAAAAGCGCCTATGATTCCCGCGTTGTTTCTCACTATGAACCATTTGATACAAAAGATTTGGCTGATTATTTCATAAGTCCGATTTTTTCAGCGACTATTTCATTATGGAAATCGGTGTCGCCGCAGGCAATATCAGCGGCTTTTGCCCTCCGATAGTATAGTGAGATGTCATGTTCGCGGCTGGTGCCGATGCCGCCATGCAAACGGATGCTCCACTTACTAACAAGTTTGTATGCCTCGTTAGTATATGCTTTTGCCATCGAGGCTTCCTTATCGCATGGGAGTCCATTCGATTCCAGCCAACCCGCTTCATAGACGAGATAGCAAGCGGTTTGCATTGCAATCCATGTATCGGCGATGATGTGCTGGAGTGCTTGAAAAGCCCCGATAGGTCTGTCATACTGGACGCGCTCTTTGGAATAGGCAACCGTCATATCGACGCAAGCCTGCATACCGCCTACGGACTCGGCACATTTGATAATTGCTGCCTTTCGCAAGGTGGTTTTAAGAGCCTGCCAGCCTTTGTTCACTTCCCCCAGAACATTCTGTTTTGGAATATGCACATTGTTGAAGTTAACTTCACAGAGCTTATCAGAAGCAATGGTCGGGATGATTTCAGTGGTGATGCTGGGAGATTTGGCATTGATAACGAACAACGTAATATCATCTTCTGGTTTGGCACTATCTCCAGTTCTGGTGGCACAGACTAGGTAATCAGCGACGTGTGCCATCTCAACAAACATCTTGGTTCCATTGAGGACGAAGTCATTACCCTTAGGAGTAGCTTTGATAGTGATACCGCTGACATCATATTTCCCATTTGCCTCAAGGTATGCCAGGGAAAGTTTGATTTCGCCGCGGGAGATTTTCGGTAGAAACTCCTGCTTTTGTGCTTCACTCCCGGCGGCAAGAATAGCAAACGTAGCTACCAGAGTACTCATAAAAGGTCCGGGAAGAATACTTCTGCCAATTTCTTCAACCAACGCCATGCCATCCTGAAAAGTCATACCCATACCTTGATATTCTTCGGGAATGATTAATCCCATCCACCCCAGTTCTGCCATCTTTTTCCAGAGTTCTGGTGAATACCCGATTTTATCGTCTTCAAGTTCTCTTACTTTTGATTTAGGACATTCTGTCGCCAGAAAATCCTTGACGGAAGTCCTCAACATTTCTTGCTCTTCAGTAAATCTGAGGTCCATATTCTTTGTCCTCCTGATAAAAATCTGTATTATTTCATTCTGGGTAATCCCAGACCACGCCAGGCTATCAAGTTCCGCTGTATTTCGTTGGTACCCATAGAAATACTCCCGACAAAGTGTTCCTGGTAACTTCGCTCACACAAGCCATCCATTACCGCCCAGCGTGACAACTTAACCTGCCCGTAGGGACCAAGAATATCGGTCATTAAAGAGGCAAACCGCTCTAAAAGTTCACTGGAGAAGATTTTAACAGCCCCGGCGTCCATCAGAGTCAGTTCGCCACGATTCTGCAAATCGGCGACACGGTAGGCAAGTGTTCTCGATGCTTCAATCTCACCTGCGATCTTTGCCAACCGGCTTCTGATTAACGGATTCCTTGCTAAAGGCACGCCGTCTTGTTTGGTCGTATTACAGTAGTTCACTGCATCCTCAAGGAGTCTCTGCATACTTACAACTGCATCAATGTTAGAACGCTCAAAAGCGGCAAGTGTGTTGACGACCATCCAGCCTTCGTGTTCCTGACCAACAATCTTGGCAGGCACACGGACATTGTCAAGAAAAACTTCATTGTAAAGGTGCATGTTGTTCATGTATTTGATAGGTCGGATAGTAATACCAGGGACTTTCATATCAAAAAGGAGGAAGGACATATTATGATGTGGTGTTCCATTAATATCGTCCTTATAGACGCCAAAACTCCAGTGGGCACGATGAGCTCCCGTCGTCCAGATTTTCTGCCCGTTGATAACAAATTCATTCCCTTGTCTAATGGAGGTCGAGGTTAAAGCCGCCAGGTCGGAGCCGGCATTCGGCTCACTCCAGAGTTCGCAAAATTGCACTTCGCCCGAGGCAATCATAGGGAGAAACTCGCGCTTTATCTCTTCACTGCCGCATGCCAGAATAGTTGGTGCTAGCATCTGTACACCGAAGATATCAACCCCAGGGACACCGTGGTAGCCTCTTGCTTCGGCAAAGAGGACGCGGTCCATCATATTACCAGTACCATCATATTCTGCGGGCCAAGCAAGAGAAAGCCAGCCTCTCTTCGCAAACTCCTTGGCGCAGTAAAGATGGTATTGCCAACCCTCATCAGTATCATAGATGCTTTCTAACCCATAAAAACCACGGGGCTTATACTTCTCTAGCTCCGCGCAGACCTTGTAGAATTCCTGCCTTCGTTTCTTCTGTTCTTCGGTAAAACCAAAGTCCATAACAGCCTCCTCTTGTCCCTATCCTTACCGGAGACAACATTGTAGAGTTCAGTATAAGCTAAATATACCGCCAGTCGCAAGTGATAGATAGTTATTTTGTAGTCAGCTTTCTGGCGTACCTATTTCCACCACAGGAGACTAACGAACAAGGATTCCCTGTAAAGACATTTTACGGTTGATTGAAAATTAAGCTTTGGTTGCGGAATCCTGTGGTTGAACCATCAGAATGGGTATTTTTGAGGTTCTCAGGATACGGTCGGCGACACTTCCCAGTACCAATCG
>CAIWXV010000117.1 GCA_903916765.1 uncultured Dehalococcoidia bacterium
AGGATAAGATTAACCCATATTATGCAAAAATCAGGGGAAAGTACGGAGAAAGATTATACTGACGCCTCTTATTTAGCTACAATATGGCTAGGAAAAGCATAAAGCAGCCAAATAAAAACGATCACCTTTTAGGTGAAAGCAAAGAGGCGTCATGACAAGTGTAAACAAACCATCCAGGATAAACAAGAATCAGGCAGAAGTCAGGGTAGAATTTTGCGGTAAAAACCTCACCTCCTATGGTGGTTTGGGATTGTTTAGTCGATTCAGTCGCAAATTAGGTATCGAAAAGATACTGGATAAAGTCAAGATAAATGAAAATGGGGAAGGCGGGTATAAGACCGGCCGCAAGATCATGTCTCTCATTTATGGACTGATCTGTGACCTGTCCCGTCCTTCTGATACGGCGGTCTTAAAGAAGGATAAGGTGTTACAGACTGTGATTGGCTGTGAGGATTATCATAGTCAGTCTACCTTCAGTCGTTTTCTGAGTCATTTTGTGGTTAAAGGAGCTCAAGCGATTGGGGCTGAGAATAGCCGGATGTTGCTGCGAGTGAGGCATAATTTCAATAATTGGCAGAAGCTTACTTTAGATATGGACTCTCATGTCAAGACGGTTTATGGGAACCAGCAACGGGCCAAGGTAGGGTATAATCCCAAGAAACCGGGGAGGAAAAGTTACCATCCTTTATTTTGCTTCATAGGGGAGACTCGGGACTTTCTCCTGGGGCAATTTAGGGCGGGTAATAAATATACCAGTAATGGAGACATCCAGTTACTAAAGCGGTGTCTAGAACTACTGCCGCGGCATATCAGGCAGCTTTATCTGAGGGCAGATTCAGGTTTTTACTCTTTTGAGTTCCTGCAATTTCTGGAAAGGCATTTGATTAAATTTGGGGTGGTTGCCAAGCTTTACAACACCATTCAATCGCAACTGGGAGGATTGGATTATCGTGCAATTGGGGGCGGCGTAGAAGTGGCGGAATTCGAATACAGCTTGACCAAAGGTAAAGAGATCTTACCTTGCCGTATGATAGTTATCCGGGAAGAGATCAAAGAAGGAAAGGGAGCCAAAAAAGAAGCGCGTCTTTTTGAACTGAAAGGCTACAGCTATCAGGTAATTGCCACCAATATCCGCAAAGGAACACCGGAAGGTATTTGGCGTTTTTATAATGGGCGAGCCAATATCGAGAATATGATCAAAGAAGGGATGGCGGGCTTCGGCTTGGAGGTTAGTCCATCCCACCAGTATGCGGGAAACATGGCCTACTTCCAGATTGGAATGTTAGCCTATAACCTGATGAACTGGTTTAAAGAAGCGGCCTTAGGTCAGAAACAGCATAAAAGAATGCTGAAATGGATCCGGCAGCATTTCTTCTTGATTGCAGGCAGATTAGTAAGCAGCGGTGGCCGTCTCACCTTGAAGCTATCGCAAAACTATCCCTGGGCACATGACTATCGGCAAGCAGAAGCCAGATTGGAAGCATTACAGTTTGTCTGAGTATTGGACAGTTACAGGCTGGGTAAGGAGAACCGGTTTTTCAAGACGGCAAGGGTGGCCTTTTTGCTTTGGTAGCAAAACAACTGTTTTCCTGCAGACAGCGTACGGAAATCCGGTTGATTTAAGGCCTGGACGTCAAAATATGGGGACTACAATAATCGGAAAGGACTTTTGGGGACCCTTCTTGCCCACATAATTTGATAAAATGAGGGAAAATAAGGACTTAAATTACCGGTGCATAAAATGGGATTATCAATTTAAAGCAACTGAGATTGGCGTTAACGATATGACCATCGGATTGACATACTATGAATTAGTGATTAAAATGA
>CAIWXV010000118.1 GCA_903916765.1 uncultured Dehalococcoidia bacterium
TGCAATCCTTATTCTTTTCCCTTAAGCGCAAGGCAATATAATGCCCCGAAACCGAAGCCCCGATAATAACTATGTGATTACTCATAATGCTAAAGCATCTAATACGCGCGGTACCACCTTATCCCATCCGATTGGCATAATATGGATTCCGCCGCACATGGGTTTTAATTCTTTAATCAAGCGCGAGGCGATCTCAACAGATGTAACCACCTTATCTTTAGCCCCCTCCATCTTCTTAATCAGATTATCCGGGACAAAAACTCCTGCCACATTCTCATTTATGTAACGGGCCATGCCTGCCGACTTAAGCAATACTATCCCTGCTATAATTCTAACCTTTAGGTGTTTGGTTTTATTTAAGAAATCCTCAAAAACTTTTAGATCATAGATTGCCTGAGTCTGGAAGAATTCCGCGCCCGCGGAAATTTTCTTCTCCATCTTCATAATCTGCGGCTCTAAAGGGTCCGCGCCGGGATTAACTACCGCGCCTAAACAAAATTTCGGCGCTGGCCCGGTTAACTTATTCCCATTCATGTCAGAACCTTCCATGAGTTTCCTTGCCACCTGCAACAATTGCACCGAATCAAGGTCAAAGACCGGTTTAGCCTCAGGGTGATCCCCTAAAGTAGTATGGTCTCCGGTAAGAATCAAAACATTTTCAATAGCTAAAGCAGCGGCAGACAAAAGGTCTGATTGAAGCGCCAGGCGATTCCTGTCACGGCAGGTCAATTGATATATAGGTTCAAATCCGTGTTTTTTTAGCAGGCCTGAGACTACTAAAGAGCCAAGACGCATCACTGAGCTTTGCGAATCTGTAACATTGATAGCATCAACGCGAGTACGGATAAGCTCGGCATCCTCCAATAACTGTTTAACTTCAATCCCCTTGGGCGGGCCGATCTCAGATGTCACCACAAATTTACCGGATTGTAATTTTTCTTTGAAGGTCATGCTTACTTAAAAAGTGGTCTGAGCGAAAAAACAACAGGTGCATTAAACTTGCTGAGCCTTAGCTGCCTCAACCAGATTGCGCATCAACATTGTTACTGTTAACGGGCCGACGCCGCCGGGGACAGGAGTAATATAGGAGGCGCGTTTCTCTGCTTCCTCAAATTCCACATCGCCGACAATCTTATCAGCTACATGGTTAATACCTACATCTATAACAATAGCGCCTGCTTTAATCCATTCGCCCTTGATTAAACCTGCCCGGCCAACAGCAACAATTAAGACCTCTGCCTTCCTGACATGCTCCTCTAATTTTCCTGCCTTACTAGTTCCGATATGGCAAACTGTAACTGTGGCAAACTTATCTAGCAATAAAAGCGCAAGGGGTTTACCCACTATCTCGCTATGGCCGACTATCACAACCTCTTTACCGTATAAATCAATCCCGCTTGCGCTGATTAGCTCCATAACTGCTGCAGCTGTACAAGGGACAAGTTTGGCTTTACCGATGGTGAGCGTAGTCGAACCATCGACACTGAGCGCAGTCGAAGTGCCAAATATTATCTTTCCGATATTCTGCGGATGCATCCCTTCAATATCTTTATCCGGTAAAATAAACTGGCTAATTTTCTTATAATCTATCTGTTGCGGAAGCGGCATCTGAATAATGATACCGTTTATGGATTTATTAGAATTCAATTTCTGAATAAAATCAACGAGATGCGGTTCGCTGGAATCCTGAGCAAGCTTATGGAGCTGGTATTCTATTCCTAATGCCTCTGCTGTTTTCTGCTGCGATTTAACATAAGCAGCTGCGCCGGCATTTTCTCCGACCATAATGCTGGCTAAAACCGGCTTGAACCTTAAAGAAACGACCTGCCCCCTTATTTCTTCTTTAATCTTTTCTGCTAATAGCTTACCCTCTAATAA
>CAIWXV010000119.1 GCA_903916765.1 uncultured Dehalococcoidia bacterium
CCGCCGGGCAGGAAGCTGGGTAACACCCAGGAGGGGCGACCCTACGGATAGTGCCACAGAAACATACCGCCCCGGTTTTTGACCGGGGTAAGGGTGAAATGGCGAGGTAAGAGCTCACCGGCGGCTGGGTGACCAGCCGGCAGGGAAAACCCCATTCGGAGCAAGACCAAATAGAGGGACATATGGACGCCCGGCCAGTCCCCGGGTTGGTCGCTGGAACCTGATGGTAACATCAGGGCGAGATAGATGGTCACCGTCCCGATGTAATCGGGATACAGAACTCGGCTTACAGGTTTACTTGGCCCCCTTATGTCCTATCAAATATGTATTGATTTTCCACGCCGATAAATACGATCTTATCGACTCGTTTTACGTTTATAGTATTATCTATCTATTTTCTGCTATGATTTTCGCATAAGGAAGTGTACTAAGATGTCTAAAAACTTGAAAATTACATTAATATCGATTGCTGTGGTACTAGGTTTTGCTCTGTCGTTTGTTGGAGGGTATTCTCTCAATTTATTTACATCGACGACGACCCAGCAAACTCAAGGATTAAATTTTGACCTGTTGACTGAAGCTTATAATGTCATTCGAAGCGAATATGTCGACCCGACAAAATTGGATGACGCCACGCTAACTGAAGGTGCCATCAAGGGGATGGTAGATGCTATTGGTGACCCTCATTCAGGATATATGAGTAAAGAGCTCGCAGATATGAGCACCAGCGATTTTGAAGGACAATTCGAAGGAATCGGTGCATATGTAAATGCGGATGAGAGCGGTAGAGTGGTCATTGTCGCACCGATTGCAGATTCGCCGGCGGAAAAAGCCGGTATTCTGGCTGGTGATGTCATTCTGGAAGTAGATGGAAAATCAACTGAAGGTATGAGCGTTACAGAAGTGGTACTTCTGATTCGTGGTCAGAAAGGAACTTCGGTGAAGCTGTCTATCCTGCACAAAGATGCGACCGACCCTGTAACTATTGATGTTGTACGAGATGCAATCAAGCCCGACTCTGTTAGCCTTGAGATGAAGGGCGATATCGCCTGTATCACTATTTCAAGCTTTACCGAGCGTACTGATGATGAGTTGATTCCTGTATTGCAGACAATCTCTCAGAATGGCACTAAAGGAATCATTATTGACTTGCGCAATAATCCCGGCGGAATTCTCGATACGGTGATTGCCGATGCCAGTCATTTCTTGAGTACAGGAGCAGTGGTTCATGTAGTCGATAGGGATGGCAATAAGATTACTTCATCGGTCAAAAATGTTTCTCCAAAAATATTAGATATCCCGATGGTTGTACTGGTAAACGAATATAGTGCTAGTGCCAGTGAAGTATTTTCAGGGGCAATGCAAGACTATAAACGGGCATTAATCGCGGGTACTACAACTTATGGTAAAGGCAGTGTCAATGTTCTGGAGCGTCTCTCCGATGGTTCGGGAATCTATATCAGTATTGCCCGTTGGCTGACGCCTAATGGAAATCTTATTGAAGGAAAGGGAATTACACCTGACCAGACGCTTGATTTGGCAAAGGTCGATGGTATACAATGGGCAATCGATTATCTGCATAGCAAACAGTAGTTGACATAATGCTTGTTATCGTTTAATCGAGGAGATAAAATGGCATTAGAAATCAGAACGGTTCGACCTGAAGAGATGCAGGACTTCCGTCATCATCTCAGTATTGTTTTTGTGACTAAAGAGACTCCTTCCAATGGGGTGTTACGTCCCGAATGGACGTTGTGCGGCTTCGAAGACGGGGTGCTGGCAACTACTTTTGGTGCTTATCAATTAACAATGCGGTTCAATGGAGCCGCGGTGCCTGTATCGGCAATAACGGCTGTCGCGACCCTACCTATTTACCGGCGTAAGGGACATCTGCGTAGTATAATGACAAAGCATTTCCAGAATCTACACGAAATCGGGGAACGTCCTATTGCTATTCTGTTGGCTTCGATGGCAGCGATTTATCAACGTTATGGTTATGCCATTGTTTGTAATTCAATGCAATATAATATAGACCCGCGCCAAATTCGCTTCGCTTTTCCGAAAAAAACAACTGGAACCCTTCTTCATCTCAGTAATAGCGACGCCGATTTCAATGTGATGGCAGAACTCTACCGTAAGTTCAGTGACGATAAGACTGGTTATCTGGAGCGAGTGAAAGCAGAATGGGACTTTGTAATTATGGCGAATGTGCCTGTCGGCGGGCAATTAATCAAAGCCGTCTACGAGGAAAATGGGGAACCGTTGGGGTATGTAATTTATGTTACCCATCCTCAGAAAGGAACTCCATTTGCTACTGTGCATCAATTGATTATTCGTGACCTGGTATGGCTGAATATTGATGCTTATCGAGCAATCTGGGAACATTTTTCTTGTTTTGACCTGTTCGCTACTATCAGTTGGGGACGTGTTCCAACCGATGACCCTCTACAACATCTTCTCGTGGAACCAAGGTTATTGCAGGCAACGATGAAGGATTGTTTGCTAGGACGTATCGTCGATGTGGACAAAGCTTTGACGAAACGTTCATATCAGGAAAAAGGGGAATTGACCTTTGAGGTTGAAGATGAAATATGTACTTGGAATCAAGGGTGTTGGAAGTTAGAAGCTTCCCCCGATGGTAGTCATATCGCTCGTACTCGTGAGAAGCCACAACTGGTGATGCCGGTGAGCACGTTGGCAAAGCTGGTGTTCGGACAAATCAGTGCTACGGAAGCGGCAAGAATGGGTCGTCTCGAAGTCAATGAAGCAAGTGCCTTATCCGTGTGGGATAAAGTGATGAAAACGCTTTATGCTCCCGCCTGTGCCGATTCGTTCTAGTTTGAGATTAATTTCATTCTGCCTGGTTATCAGACGGTTCTACTTTACGTAGTTTCTCCTGGCTCTCAAGATGGTCGACATATAATATGCCATTCAGATGGTCGATTTCATGTTCCAGAACTTCTGCAAGAAGTCCTTCGGCTTTTATCCGTATCTCTTTGCCGGTTTTATCCGTCCCTTTGATTTTTACCAGTTCACTGCGTTTAATCTCACCGACATAACCAGGGATACTGAGACAGCCTTCATTTACAATGCGTTCACCGCTTCGGCGTATTACCTCGGGATTTATAAGGACGCTATACTCGTTTTGGGGAAGATTAATTACTATAATGCGCAAGGCAATACCAATTTGATTTGCCGCCAGTCCGACTCCACCAACAGTACGTAATGTTTCCTGCATATTACTGACCAGCTTGCGTAATGATTTATCAATCTCTTTGACCCGTTTTGCTTTCTGTCGCAGAATAGGATCGGGTACTGTGCGTATCGGCAAAATCGCCATAATAATTCACCTTTTCAACATATATAGTAAGTCTTATAGTCCCACAGGGTCAATATCTATTATCCATCCTTGAGGGAACGGTATTCTGATAAGAAAATCAGATAAATCCGAACCGCGTAATATAATCTGCCAGCGATATCTTCCCCTGAGGCGGTGAATAAACGCAGGAGCAGGCCCGACCAGATTGATTTCTGGGATTCCTATGGCATCACGTTCTTCAAGAATACGCTTTGCCATTTTTTCGGTTTCCTCACGACAGCGATTATCGTTGGTATGAGCATAAGTAAGGCTGGCAAGCTGCGTGAAAGGTGGTTCGCGCAATTGCCGCCGAAATTCAATTTCACGTTCGTAAAATGATGCATAACCGTGTTTTGCCGCAGCTTGGATGGCATAGTGTTTGGGATTATAAGTTTGGATAATTACCTGTCCTCCTGACGGACCACGCCCGGCTCTACCGGCTACCTGACAGAGTAATTGGAATGTTCTTTCACCGGCACGGAAATCGGGTAAATTCAACGAGGTATCGGCAATAACTACTCCTACCAGTGTTACAAGCGGAATATCCAAACCTTTGGCAACCATCTGTGTCCCGATGAGAATATCGGCTTCGTGAGACCGAAATTTGTTCAATATCGTCTCATGAGAATGTTTTCTTTGAGTCATATCACTGTCCCAGCGTAATAACTTCGCTCTAGGGAATTCTGCTCTTACTTCTTCTTCGAGTTTTTCTGTACCGATACCCAGATATCTGATTCGTTTACTGAGACAGTTGGGACAAGTTTGCGACACTGCGGTTTTGTAATTACAGCGATGACATACCAGAGAATCAGAATCCAGATGGTAGGTCAACGGGATATCGCAGCGCTTGCATTTCAAAACGAAGCCGCAATTACGGCATTGGATAGCGGTTGCTCCGCCACGACGATTCAGGAAGAGGATTGCCTGCTCTTTATTTACCAAGACTTTCTCGATTGCCTGTGAGAGTGTCCGACTGAAAATGCTACGATTGCCGGCTTTTAGCTCTTCCCTCATATCTATCACTGTCACTTCCGGTAGGGAAGCGTTTTCTTTAGGAACTACCCTTTCCGGTAAGTGAAGTAAATGGTAATCGTCTCTTTGGGCATGATAATAAGTCTCAATGGAAGGAGTAGCACTACCGAGAACGACCACTGCCCCGGTTAACTTGGCAAGTTTAATTGCTGCATCCCGTGCATGATATCGTGGAGATTGATCATGTTGTTTGTATGTCCATTCATGCTCTTCATCGATGATAATAAGTCCAAGGTTCGATTGCGGTGCAAAAAGAGCACTGCGTGGGCCGACAACTACATCGACTTCACCGTTTTTGATTCTTTGCCATTCATCGAATTGTTCTCCCAGTGATAACTGACTGTGCAGGATGGCAACCCTCCCCGGGAAACGTGCGGAGAATCTTTCGATGGTCTGTGGTGTCAGGGAAATTTCCGGCACCAGTGCAATACCTTGTTTGCCGAGTTTGATGGCTTCTGCCAAAGCTTGAAGATAGATTTCCGTTTTGCCGCTGGCAGTAATGCCATGCAAAAGAAAAACGTCAGAGCCTGTTTTTTTAACATTTTCTCCCCGGAGGCTGGCTCGGATGGGGTTGAAAACAGATTCTTGCGCAGAAGTTAGTCTCAATGGTTCGGATGTAGTAATACTATAATGAGATAGAGGCTCACGCCTTACTTCAATATATATAATGTCGACCAATCCCTTTTTTATCAGGGCATCAGCAGTTGATTTATCACAATCGGCTTTCAGTTTAGCTTCAGCTAACGACAATGGATCTATTTGCTCCGATAGTAATTTAAGAAGGGTAGCCTGCTTTGGAGCTTTTTTTTTGAGTTTCTCGACTATCTCAAGGGTTTTTTCTTTATCTATTGTCAGCTGTAAATAAGGCAATTTTTGGGGTTTCACTTTTACCCTTTCTAATTCATAAGTTCTTGCTATCAGGTTGAATTTTATAAGCTGGGAAACAGTGGTAGATGCCCGTTTTTTACCCAACAACTTCTCTGCTTCGTTGAGACTGATTTTGCCTCTTTGTTTTGCCAATTCCAAGAGGCTTTTTTGAGACTCATTAAGAAGTGGAGTATCAGCGTTACGTTGAGTCGGGGAGAGAAAAGTGAGTACCCGTCGTTCGAATCCAGGCGGTAGCATCAATGCCACTGCATCGAATAGAGGTGAAAGATAATAATTACTCAGCCACTTTGCCAGCAAAATACGGTCGGTAGTTAGTAAAGGTTGTGAATCAATAACACTGATGATGTCGCGTGTTTGCTCAACAGCCGGCAAATCGGTCAATTCCAGGACAATGCCTTGAACGGTCTTTTCTCCAAATGGCACATAGACGGCTTGACCGATATCGATGCTCAATCCGAGTGGAATGGCATAACTGAAGGTCTGATGTTGTGCGGCGGGTGAATTAACACTGACCTCAGCATACTTCATCCTGTGCTCCAGAGAGATGGCACTTGTTTGAATAGAAAATTTTATGCCTGCGGTTGTTCTGCAGCTGGTGGTTCCTGCGTTGGCTCCGGAGTTATTATCAATTCTTTGGGGAACCGCTTTTCCTTGATGCGGGCTTTCTTAGCACTGAGTCCACGCAGATAGTAAAGCTTGGCGCGGCGTACTTTACCATGCCGAATGACCTGAACCTTATCCAGTAAAGGAGAAGCCATCGGGAAGGTACGTTCTATACCTACACCGTAAGCGACACGTCTTACTGTAAAACTACCGCCGCCTTCGCCGTTTCTGATACGTATGATCACACCCTGAAATGCTTGCACACGTTCCTTATCGCCCTCTTTGATTTTGATACCTATTTTGACGGTATCGCCGGGTGCGAGAGCCGGTACATTTTGATTCGGCTTAACGCCGGTTAGTTCGGTGATTTTCATTTTGATAGACTCCTGGTCCCCTTAATTTAAAAGTAAAAATCTCAGAATGATTGCTGAGTTATCACAATGCATATCATTATTATATCAAGTATGTTTCTCAGTGCAATAGTTTACCTTTCTTTATCATATCAGGTCTGCGGGTCTTAGTGCGAATTATCGATTGTTCCTGCCGCCATTGTGCAATTTGTGCATGGTTTCCGGAGAGTAAAATTTCAGGTACTTCCCAATCACGGAATTTCGGTGGACGGGTGTACTGAGGATATTCCAGCAAGCCATCGGTATGAGATTCCGACAATAATGATGCAGGCGAACCGAGGAAGCCGGGCAAAAGCCTCACCACAGTATTTATGACAACCATAGCGGCTAATTCACCTCCACTGAGAACATAATCACCGATACTGATTTCGTCGGTAACGAGATACTCACGCACCCTTTCATCGATTCCTTCATACTGTCCGCAAATGAAAATCATGTAATAAAATTGAGATAGTTCCGCAGCTGTCTCCTGAGATAAGACCCGACCCTGTGGAGTGAGCAGAATCACCGGTACCTTTTCCTTGGGGGGTATTTCGGCTTTAATGGTTTCCACTGCTTCGAAGATTGGTTCTGGCTTCATTACCATGCCAGCACCACCACCGTAAGGAGAGTCATCAGTGGTATGGTGCTTATTGTGGGTATAGTCACGAATATTGCGAATGTCCACTTTCACTACGCCGCTGTCGGTGGCTTTCTGAAAGAGGCCGCATTTGAATGGTCCCTCGAACATTTCCGGAAAAAGAGTCAGAATAAAAATTTGCATCGTAAAATGAGTCCCGAAATCTTGTGAATTTTACGTTCACAGAGACTTTATTTTATCACAGGTACATTTTCTTGTCATTCTATGTCCCGATTGTATTAGAGTTCCTCGCAACGACAATAGGGGATTACTACCTGATGTGCCTTCCTCTCATTGACAGAATCGCCGACTCAAAAATATACCTTCAAAAAGACCTAAAAATCGAGCCTGTGCTATTGACATTTATTATGTTATGTGCGAAAATGGTAAATATTGGGGTTAAGTGGGAAGAAGTGTGGTGATAGGGAAAATAGAAGACAGGGGTTGGGGTACAGAGAAAGACAGATGTTTTTAGGCGAATACGGTTACAAGTTAGATGGCAAAGGTAGAGTACCGGTTCCTCCGAAGTTCCGTGCGGAATTGAAGGACGGCATTATACTTTTTCCTGGTCAGGAAAAATGTGTCTTTGCCTATACTCCAGCAGAATGGAAAAGAATATCTGAAAGCCTATCTACCGGTACTATCGCATCGAGCAAGATACGGAAACTGAACCGGGCACTTTTTTCTGTTGCCTTTCACCTGAATCTTGATGGACAGGGGAGAATTGCTTTACCTGTTCCTCTCAGAGAATATGCTGGCATTACTGAGGAAGTTGTGATTGCGGGTGACAATACTTACCTTGAAATATGGGATAAGAAATTGTGGGAAGATGAGAAAACCAATAGTCTTGCACAAGCATGGCAAATCATTGAAACCCTTGAAAAACGTTAAGGAGCCGAAAAGTGTTATCGGTCGCCCACAAACCAGTATTACTCAAAGAAGTCGTTACGGCACTTGCTGTTCAACCGGGCGGGCGCTATATCGACTGTACTTTGGGTGGTGGTGGCCATGCAAGAGCAATAATGGAACACAGTTCACCTGGCGGGCAATTGTTGGGTATCGATGCTGACCCTGAAGCAATAAGGGCTGCAACTCTAAATCTCTCCCATTTTACCTACTCTACACTGTTAGTTAATGACAATTTCGTAAATCTGGATGATATTTGTCATCGTTATAATTTTTACCCCGTTCACGGAATTCTCTTAGACCTCGGATTATCGTCTTTACAACTAGCTAATGACCCACGCGGTTTCAGTTTTCAATACGAAGCAGACCTGGATATGCGCTTCAATCCGAACCAAGAAACCACTGCTGCCGGTATTGTGAATACTTATTCCGAAAGTGAACTGGCGAATATCATCAGAAGTTACGGCGAAGAAGATAACAGTTATCGAATTGCTCGACGTATCGTGCAAGCAAGACCGATTCATACTACACTCCAGTTAGCCGCCGTAGTGGAAGATGCCGTTGGCGGTCGGAAAGGTAGTCGAATCCATCCCGCTACAAAAACTTTCCAGGCACTGCGTATTGCTGTTAATGACGAACTGGACCATCTGGAAGAGACCCTCAGGAAAACCACTGACCTGCTCGGTATTGGCGGACGATTGGTGGTTATCAGTTATCACTCTCTGGAAGACCGTATTGTGAAACAGTTTATGCAAAGAGAATCTCAGGATTGTTTATGTCCTCCCAGAATGCCGGTTTGCCGGTGTGGTCATAAAGCAAGTATGCGACTGATAAATAAGAAGATAATTACCCCTTCTGAGGAAGAGATAGAGCAAAATCCGCGTAGTCGCAGTGCCCGGATGAGAGTAGCCGAGCGTATTGATCGTAATGCAAAACCATATGAATATCGTAGAAACAGAAAGCCCGATTTTAAACATAGGGGTTTCTCTCTGAATTAAGAGTTTAAGAAGATAGATACCCAGGAATAAATACAAAATTCACCGAGGAGGAAAAAATAATGGGAAAAAGGAAAACAATTTCAGCAATCGATGTTGGTACTACCAAGATATGCACTCTCATTGCTGAGGTGGACGATGCGGGCCGCATGCGCGTCGCCGGGGTGGGGGTGGTGCCTTCCAAAGGAATGCACAAGGGGATGGTAGTCAATATCAACGAAGCCAAGGAAACTATCCGCGAGTCTATAAAGAAAGCGGAACAGTCCAGTGGCTACAGAATCGATTCTGCCTATATTGGCGTCACCGGACGCAACGTTAGTGGGCAGAACAACCGGGGTGTGATTGCGGTAACCCGCAATGACAGATTGGTACGCCCCGATGATTTGCGAAGGGTATTGCAGAATGCTCAGAGCGTCAAGATGCCGAGTGATCAAAAACTTCTGCACATTATCCCGCGCAGTTATGCGGTTGATGGACAGGATGGAGTTCAGAATCCTGTCGGGATGCATGGTTTCAAACTGGATGCAGAAACCCACGTAATCACTGCTGGTGTTTCTTCCGTTCAGAATCTGGTCAAATGCATCCGTGGGGTTGGGGTTGATGTTGAGGATCTCGTTTTCGAGGCATTAGCCAGTAGTGAAGCAGTCCTGACTGAAGATGACAAACAGGCAGGTGTGATACTGGCCGACATCGGTGGTGGCACGACCGATATCTCCGTCTTCAAAGATGGCAGTATCTGGCACACAGCTGTCGTACCTGTTGCTGGTTATCAGATGACCAGGGATATTGCTATCGGACTTGGATTACCATTTGATGTTGCCGAAGAAATGAAAAAGAAATATGGTACTGCTCTTCCGGTTTATGAAGGCAAAGCAGATGGTAATGATTCTATCGCACAGAATGGCCACAATATTTCTTATCAAGGATTGTGCGATATCATCCGCGCTCGTATGGAAGAAATCCTTCGACTCATCGTTCTGGAACTTCCACGTGGTGAGCAGGATACGCTGGTACCTGGTGGATTGGTTCTTACTGGCGGTAGTGCCAATCTAGCAGGCATCGATGCTCTTGGCAGAGATACTCTGAGGATGCCGGTGAGGGTCGGTGCACCGCTCAAAATCTATGGTATTAGTGACCAATTGACTGATCCGACATACTCTACAGCAGTCGGTCTTTTACTCTGGGGCGCAAAACCCAAGAGTAATGTCAAAGCACCGAGCGAAGGTTTCTCTACCAGAATTGTTAGTCTGGTATCTCGCATCAGAGGACTGTTCGGTAAACAAATCCAAAGCTAGAAATAAATCAATAATAAAAATAATAAATCAAAAATTTAGGAGGATATATTAATGGCACGTTCAAGTTTTTCCGCTAGTCCGGTTAGAATAAAAGTTGTTGGTTTGGGTGGTGGGGGATCCAATGCAGTTACTCGTATGGTAAGAGATGGAGTCGACGGCGTAGATTTTATCGCTATGAACACAGATGCTCAATCTCTGGCAATCACCGAAGCCCCGACTCGTATCCAGCTTGGTGAAAAACTGGTGAGAGGTCTGGGTGCTGGCGGTGACCATCATGTCGGACAGAAAGCGGCTGAAGAATGCCGCGATGAAATCCGAGAAGTTGTCAATGGCGCTGAAATGGTGTTCATTACCGCTGGTATGGGTGGTGGTACCGGTACCGGTTCTGCCTCAGTCGTCGCTGAAGTTGCTAGACAAACCGGCGCTCTTACTATCGCAGTCGTTACCAAGCCCTTTGCCTTTGAAGGTACCCATCGTATGAAGGTGGCCGAAGAAGGTATCAAGGCTTTAATGCCATTGGTTGATACACTGATTATCATCCCGAATGACAGATTATTCACCCTTTGCGACCAGAAGACCGGTGTCGATGCTGCTTTTAGACTGGCTGATGAAGTACTTTGTCATGGTGTGCAGGCAATCGCTCAGGTCATCACTGTTCCCGGTATGATTAATCTGGACTTTGCCGATGTCAGATCGATAATGAAAGACGCAGGTCCTGCATGGATGTCGATTGGTAAGGGCAGTGGCCAGAATCGTGCAGTCGATGCTGCAAAAGCCGCATTAGCAAGTCCGCTTCTGGATGTATCTGTATCTGGAGCCAAAGGTGTATTGTTCAATGTCACTGGTGGTGATAACCTGTCCCTCTTCGAAGTTAACGAAGCGGCTGAAATCATCAAACAGGCTGTTGACTCCGAGGCGAACATTATCTTCGGTGTAGTTCGTGATTCTCGCATGGACAAAGATATCAAGATAACCCTTATTGCTACCGGTTTCCAAGCTTCATCATTAAGCGGAAGCCCGGTCAACGAAGCGGAAATTAGCGGATATCTGAAAGACCTACGAGGCAGCGAAGAACAGATGGATATACCCGCGTTCTTACGCCGTGCACAATATTCACAGCGGCATATGCCTGAACCGATGCCAGTAGCAGCACCCCAAAAAGCGAAAAAAGCTCCTGCCTATGCTTCCTGGGATCGGTAAATCCTTGAGACTGAGAGAAGGCTAGGATTTAATCATCTGACAGCCCGAACTCTTTAGTATGGGTGTTATTGGGTAGGCCAACCACCGGCCTACCCGATAGCACCCTAATTTTTTGCCCGATTATATCATTGACAGTGTGTTTCTGTAGTACAATACCAATAAGGATTTCCATAAGTAAGAATTCCATTCAATTTTTTTCCGCACATTATTAAATCACGCCTGCTTGGTGCTTGACAAACCACAACGTATTGTGGTTTAATGCAATCCCCACTACTAAATGTAGATTCAAATACTGTTAAAACGGGTGTGGGATATGCAGTGTCCCCATTGTGGTTATAACGACTCTAAAGTCTTGGATTCACGCGATATCGCCGATGGCGTTCGTCGTCGGCGTCAGTGTTTGAGTTGTAACGGGCGTTTTACCACGTATGAGCGGATACAGAAAAGTGGTTTGTACGTTATCAAGAAAGATAAAAGAAGGGAATTGTTCGATAAGAGTAAATTATTGAACGGTATCCGGAAGGCTTTTGAAAAACGCCCGGTTGCATCTCGCGTGATTGAGAAACTGGCAGATGATATTGAGGCGGATTTATACCGTCAAGGTAAACAGGAGATACCTACTTATCTCATTGGAGATATGGTAATGGAAAACATGAAAAACCTTGACCACATTGCTTATATCCGTTTTGCCAGTGTTTATCGCGAGTTTGCTGATATTACCAGATTAAAACAGGAAGTAGATAATCTGGCAGGTGGTATAGTTAAAATTGCATTACCTTCGGCTCAATTGCCTTTACTACCGGACAATGGACTTGAGATTGTGGACAAAAAGAGCAAGGAAAAGCGGAAATGAGTAGTAGAGGTAAATCCGGTCAATCACAGTTGGGTACGTTTACCCGTAACCAGATTGCAAAAGCAACATTTGCGGCTGCTGAAAGGATGGGTATTTCCGATAGGACTCATATAGAAAGACTCACTCAGCAGGTAATCGAACGGTTGGAACAAAAACTGGTAACATCCGGTAAATCGCACGTAGCGCAAGTGTTACCGGGTATGGAAGAATTGGTCACCCGTTTACCGGGTCAGGAAAAGCCTATACCACCCAGTGAAACGGAGATATTGACACTCGTTAGAGAATTTTTAGATGCTGAAGTAACAGTCAAACCACAGGAGGTTATACCTCCGATGAAGATAGCGAAGGAAGAAGATATGGAGAATAAACTGAGTAGCGAGATTAAGTTAAGTGAGAATGCTCTCCATGTTCTAGAGAAAAGATACCTGGCAAAAGATAAGAATGGGAAACCGATGGAGACACCGGAGCAATTATTCCGTCGGGTTGCCCGGGCGATTGCTTCGGCAGAATTAGTTTACGATTCCAAAGCCGACACCCAAAGATGGGAAGAGGAATTCTACTATCAAGTAGCGAATCTTAATTTCTTACCGAATTCCCCGACTCTAATGAATGCCGGCAGAGAATTAGGGCAATTGTCAGCCTGTTTTGTCTTACCAATTGAAGATTCGATGGAATCGATTTTTGATGCGGTGAAATATACGGCACTGATACATAAGAGCGGTGGCGGGACCGGTTTTTCCTTCTCACGCTTGAGACCTGAAAGCGATCGTGTCGGTTCTACCGGTGGTGTTGCGAGTGGCCCCGTTTCATTTATGCGAGCCTTCGATACTGCTACCGATGTTATCAAGCAGGGCGGGATGCGACGTGGTGCAAATATGGCGATACTGAGCGTCGACCATCCTGATATTCTGCGGTTCATTAATGCCAAGAGCAATGCGAATGTTCTGACTAACTTCAACATCTCAGTGGCAGTAACTCGCGAATTCATGGAGGCAGTAAAATCGGGTAGCAATTTTAATCTTATCAATCCTCACACCAAGGAAGTCGATGGGCAACTGAATGCCAAAGAAGTCTTTGACAAAATTGTGGAAATGGCGTGGAAGACCGGTGACCCCGGCATTGTTTTTATCGACCGTATCAATAAAGATAATCCCACGCCGCATCTTGGGAAAATCGAGAGCACTAATCCTTGCGGTGAACAACCCTTACTTCCTTATGAATCTTGTAACCTCGGCTCTATAAATCTAAGTAGGATGTTGGTGAAGACTGATGGCAAGGTACGGGTCGACTATTCTAAGATGGCAAAGACAGTCAAAACAGCCGTCAGATTCCTGGATAATGTTATCGATGTCAATAAATTCCCGCTCCCTGCCATAGAGGAAATGACCAAGAAAACAAGAAAGATAGGCTTAGGAGTGATGGGGTTTGCCGATATGCTATTGCAATTGGGCATTTCTTATAATTCCGACGAGGCTTTGGGTGTCGTTGAAGACGTTATGGGATTCATACAATCGGAGGCAACCAAGGCTTCAGCAGAGCTGGCCGTGGAACGAGGAGTCTTCCCTGCTTTCAAGGGTAGTAAATACGATACACATAACGGCTTAAAGGTCAGAAATGCTACGCGGACTACCATTGCACCTACAGGCACTCTTTCCATCATTGCCGGTTGTTCCGGCGGTATTGAGCCGCTTTTTGCCCTCGTTTACACTCGGAATATTCTCGATGGTACCAAGATGATAGAGGTCAATCCGTATTTCGAAGAAGCTGCCAGAAGCGGAGGTTTCTATTCCGAGGAACTGCTGAAGAAACTGGCGGATGGTACCCATCTGAGTGATATGTCCGGTATTCCGGCAGATGCGAATAAATTGTTTGTTACTGCCCACGAAATTAGTCCCGAATGGCACATTGAGATGCAGGCGGCATTTCAGAAATATACCGATAATGCCGTCTCCAAGACTGTGAATTTTGCTCATGAGGCTACTAAGGACGATGTTGTTAAGGTTTATATGCTTGCCTACGAGAAAGGATTGAAGGGCATTACAATCTATCGGGATAGAAGTCGTGAAGGTCAACCGATGAGCACCGGACAAGAAGAGAAAGTGGAGAAGAAGAGAGCAGAGACCAAGATAACGCCCAGAAAACGCGCCAAACGAACTGTAGGCGTCACTGAGCGGGTCAATACCGGTTGCGGTTCATTGTATGTCACGGTTAATTCTGACAATACTGGTGTATGTGAGGTGTTTTCGACACTGGGTAAAGCCGGCGGTTGTGCTTCGGCACAATTGGAATCGATTTGTCGGCTGATTTCTTTGGCGTTAAGATCCGGTGTCGATGCCAGTGCTGTTGTAAAACAATTGCGCGGCATTCGTTGTCCTTCCATTGCTTGGGAAGGAGGCAAATCAGTGCTCTCATGTGCTGATGCGATTGCCAGTGTTCTGGAGAGACATGTTAATCCCGAAATTGAAACCGGTGAGAAAGTAGAAGTCCGACCAGATAAAGTGGCAAGTAAATCAGAAGATTATGGTTTGGTCAGAAATATTGCGGGGCAATGCCCTGATTGTGGCGGATTGCTTGCTTATCAGGAAGGTTGTTTTGTTTGCCCCAACTGTGGCTATACCAAGTGTTAATAAAAGTTTACATAAAATGTATTTAAG
>CAIWXV010000120.1 GCA_903916765.1 uncultured Dehalococcoidia bacterium
GACCGGTGTCTGAAACAAATATATTTATTAGTTTTGTGTAAACCTAATTCGAAATCTTCCCGGTTTCCCCAGTTATTGTTATTAAATTAACGCCACCTCATACTAATAATTTAGAAAATCAAAAACATGTCATGAGTTCAAAAGACAAAAATCATAATAAACAATCAACATCCGATTTAAATCGAAGAAATTTTATTGGAATTACTGCGATGGGAGTTGGCGCTGCATTTGTTCCACACAAATCTTTCTGGAGCGAAGAATCTGAGAGTTACGGGACAAACGTTTTCAGATCAGTGTTGGAAGGAAACCCCGATTTTTGTATGTTTCTTGCCAACCACTGGAGTTATACAGGTATAGGTTGGTCCTCCGGGTTGATTTCGTGCGAACAATCCATCAATGACAGTCTGGATATGGCCGACTATAATCCCAGTGTTAAGACAGGTATAAACCTTGATGCAGCTGCATACCTTATGATTACAGAATCAAATCCGGAGGTTATTACCCGGCTTAAAAGATATCTGGCCCAGGGGAAAGTTGAGATCATTGGTGGAACTTACGGTCAGCCTTTGGGTTCAATGGTGTCAGGGGAGTCAAATATCCGTCAGTTAACGATAGGTCAGCAAACAATTCAGAAAGCATTGGGGGTCACAGTCTCTGCTTTCCTGGAAGAGGAAGAGTTCACCCACCCTCAAATGCCTCAGCTACTAAAGGGCGCCGGTTTTCGTTTTGCCAGTTCTGCCCAGTGCAATACTTGCGGAAAGCATGGCAGTCCACCTCTCAACCTGAATGTATTTCTTTGGAAGGGTATTGATGGCACCTGCATACCCACCACCCCAATCAATGGATTGGTTTTTCATCCACCGGTGGTGACCCATGACATGGATTGGCTCTGGTCACCGGAGGGACGCAACCGGCTGGAAGAATTAAGGCATCTTGGTATGCCTCTGGCAATTAAGTGGGTTGAGTTTGGTTGGGGCCCTAATGAATTGTTGGGCAATACTGCCAATAAGTTCTTTGCCACAAAGTTTAAGCAGGTGTCCGAAGAATTCACCGTTCAGTATACAACGTTGACTGAATACCTCGATAAATATGGGGTACAGGTGAAGGAACCTGTCCAATGGCGAATGGACGATTTTCATAAACTTTTGCCTTGGGGCTCAGGTGGCGATCGCTTGAGGCGCGAAGGACGGGAAATTGAAGCGTTACTGACAGCCGCAGAACGCTTCGATGCTGCTGCATCTCTACTGAAACTGGCGAAAGGTCAGGAATTGGATCTGGACATAGCGTGGAAACACTTGTTGATCGCCCAAAGTCATGATGCTTCTCTATGCGAAGATTTCGCAGGATACCCTATCAGGGATCCTGAGGCTCTGAAATTTCTTGCCGCGACAGGTACGAAAGAAGAGAACGACAACGTTACAACGTGGGGAGCAATGGGATTACGTCATATGGCTGTAGCCAGGAAGTTGGGACAACAGATTCTAGATGTGGCGTTGCGCAGTATCAGCACAAAGATTGATACAGCAACTGGGAGTCATGGAGAGATTGCAGCCATCGTCTTCAATCCAGGTGCTTCAGTGAATAATGCCATTGTCTGTGCCAGCATAACATCATTGAAGGTAACAGAAGGAACCGGTGTTATTGTACGTGATTCGCGGGGCAGGCTTGTCCCCTCTCAAATTGTTAAATCAGATAATAAAGGTGATAGCGAAACAGAATCAGTAATATTTCAGACTCGTCAACTGCCTTCTTTTGGTTATGTGACTTACTATTTTGATACGTTGAAACCCGAAAAAACGATGCCTTTAAGCGACCTGCTGACTTCCGAATCAGGATGGAAGATGGAAAACGATTTAGTCTCGGTCGAACTTGATGCTTTTAACGGTGCACTATCACGACTGTATGACCGGAAATTAGGTATTGATATGATTGATGGAAAACGATTACCTTTTCCTGTCTTCAGCGGAAAGCCCAACAGGAAACTTGCAAATAATGCTCCGGAAGAGTACGATAGTTTGCACTCGGAGGCGGATATAAGCTGGGTGGAGCAGGGTCTTGTCAGGGCTACAATTAAAGTAGTGCATCTCTGGCCAATGATGCGATTTGAACACTGGATCACTCTGCATGCCGGTCAGCCTGGGGTTGAGGTGAGAATCAGAGTGTCGGCAGATGTACC
>CAIWXV010000121.1 GCA_903916765.1 uncultured Dehalococcoidia bacterium
AGGACAAGAGGTGCCATAAATTGTATCCCTGCTTCATACTGTGAAATATCAATGTATTGTCCTTTTCCCTCCCGACGTTTATAGTCCAGAGCTGCCAATATAGTTACAAGGCTATACAACGGTGCAATAAAATCTGTATAGGCATCTACTGCCGCGGGCGGTCTATCAGCCCAACCGGTAATATAATTGAACCCCGATAGTGCAGTCAGTTGATTCCCTGTACCGGGATGAGTAGAGTACGGCCCGGTTTGCCCCATCATGCAGGAACTCAGCATAATAATATCGGGTTTCAATTTCTTGAGTTCGTCGTAACCTAAGCCTAATCTTTTCATAACTCCGCCGGCAAAGTTCTCTACCACGATATCAGACCAAGAAATTATTCGCTTAGCTAACTCTATACCTTGAGGTTTGGCAAGGTTAATAGCTACACTCAATTCACTGCTATGAAACGGAGTAAAAGTGACACTACGTTCAGCACTCGGAGAACCACCCTTAAATGGACCAAGTGCCCTATAACCTCCAAGCCTGGTTCTACCTTCGATTCTTATCACAGTTGCCCCGAAATCCGCTAAAGGTTTCGTTACCAATGGTCCAGCGATGAACTGACTGAAATCGACAACTTTCACTCCATCCAATACTTTTTTTGTCATTCTTGTCCTCTTCCAGATACTAGATAACTCTGGCTTTTTTAAACTTGAGAAGGTCTTCCTGAGAGAGATTTAACTCTTTTTCGTAGATCTCCCGATTATGCTCACCGATAAGTGGTGCACGACACCACAGCTTTGGAGGTAATTCTGCCACATGGGCAAAAGCACCGGGATGTTTAATCTTAGTGCCTAACTCAGGGTAATCCAGTTCAACCCAATAGTCTCTTGCGGCAAGTTGAGCACTATCCATTATATCTTTGACAGTAGCCGTAGGATAGAGCATAACATTCCGCTTCAGTGCCCCTTCATACAATTCGGCAATAGTATGAGACATAAAGAATTTATTGGTTTCTACTATTATGGCATCTAATAATTCCTTGGTTTGTGAAACAGGATTCAAGGATGCCCAATCGAGTTTTTTAATGAAGTCACTAGCCAATCCCTCATCATCCATCCACTTGATTAATGGTGAATTCAATCTAATACCCATCGGGCCGCCGAAATACACAAAAATGACATAACCGTCTTTACATTGCCATGTCCACGGCAACTGAAGTGTCGGCATAGGTCTCTCCCCTCGCCGCTGCAGTACCTTAATCATATCCCAGAAACTCGCTCCGACAGCATTTATTATAACTGCAGACTCCTGAGCGGAGACATCAACATGCTGTCCCTCTCCTGTCATCGTACGATGACGAAGAGCCAGCATTGCCCCGACTGCCGCCTGTGTTCCGGCATGGAGATATGCCTGTGAGTGATGACTAATATGCACCGGTGCACGGTCAGGATCACCAATATCGTACATAAATCCACTCATTGCCCAAACTACAATATCTGGAGCGTTATAATCCTTATAGGGACCAGTCTGGCCAAATGGAGTGATAGAAACCATAATGATACCGGGGTTGAGTTTTTCCAGTGCCGAATATCCGAGACCTAATTTCTCCAGATAGCCAGGTTGGAAAGACTCGATGACAAAATCAGCTGTCTTCACCAGTCTTTTGAAAAGTTCCCGGCCTTTGCTTGTCTCGATATCGAGAGTTATTCCTCGTTTATTAGTGTTATAAGCAAACCAAAAAAGGCTTTTCTCGGGATGAGGCTCATCATGATAAAATGGGCCTACCTTTCGAGCAGAATCTCCACCCGGTTTTTCCACTTTAATAACATCCGCCCCTAGATCAGCCAATAATTTACCGCATAATAGCCCTTTCTCATTAGTTAAATCCAATACACGATATGGGCTTAGCATACCCTGCGCTTTGTTTTGAGCCATACTCATCCCTTTTCCTTTAACAAACCTAAACTGACTGCCGGGCAGCACACTGATAATCTATATAGACTACCGACACAATTTTAAACTCTCCTACCCCTACTGTCAAACAAATCTCCCATAACAGAATTGTAACCCACAACAGATGTCCCTTTCACTATTGTGGAGGATGTACATTATTTAAAGTTGTACATCCTCCACAACGACTATAGCACAATTGTCAGGGTAACTTTACATTAATACCCCAAAGATTTCTTAAGCTCCTGATCAACCCATAGACGGCAGAACGACTGGTTATAACCCATCACACCACCTAAACCTACCTCACCATGATAATGTTTCACCCACGGTTGCCAGTCCACGTAACAACTCTCACCAGGGAACAGAATATAGACTACGTCCCTGTATAGTATCTGGACAGCCTGCTTGACAAGCGCTGTTTGCTCAGCCGGGTCTACGGTTGTGACCAGTTTGTTAATCAAGGCATCGTACGTAGGGTTATTGTATCTGCCAAAATCATAGGTGTGAGTTGACGTCGCCCACGTCAGACACGTGATAGGACCGGTTATACCTGCCGTTACTGTAGCCATCCCATGGAAGTTCCTAGGCCATATGGTAGCTATGGCAGTAGCCGCATCAGGGGTCTTGATATTGCAGTTGATACCAATCGCCTTAAAGTACCCGGCAAGCAATTGACATCTCTCGGACACGCCGGGCCAGGCTGTAAAATCAACAGTAGAGGGATAGCCATTGGGATATCCGGCGGCAGTCATCAGCTCTTTTGCCTTGGTAACATTGTAAGACCAGAGTTCCTGGATATCTGCCGGCATCTGCTCTAATGGCGTATAAAGTGTGTCCCATGCCGGCATGATAGGAAAGACTATAGCCGTACTACTACCAACCAGATAATCTTCCATGATGCCCTTAAAGTCAATTGACATCTGCATCGCCTGTCTGACTCTTAAGTCATTGAATGGTGGCTCATCCATTCTCATGAAAACCAGCGGGTTAACATTCCTCTCAGGAATCAGTGAAGTCTGTAATTGGGTGGCTGTAGTCAGAGATTTCTGGTTAGTCGGCGTGATAAACATCGCGATATCAGTCTTGCCTGTCCGCAGGGCTGCTAATATGGTAGATTGTTCTGTTATTATGATTGCCTGGACCCTGCTGACATAGGGTAACTTGTTACCCGGAACGATTTCATCGGTCGCCCAGTAGTTAGTATTCGCAATGTATGTTTCACTGCTATTAGGAATATCATCTGTCAAAATAAAGGGGCCTGTTCCGACAAGGTTCTTCCAATCCTTCAGATTTCCATAAGTGGTAACTAATTCAGGGGCGTAGATGTAAACCCTGCCGAAAATGATATCGGCGATGGCATTACAGTATGCCACCTTCCACTTGAACACTACCGTCCATTTATCCGTGGTAGTGATGGATTGAAGATAAGGTCGAAACTCAGCAGGTGCAGCGGTATTGTCCTGATACCGCTGGTAACAATAGCGGACATCCTCAGCAGTCAACTCTCTGCCATTCACAGGCGCTTTATTCTGGAAGTGGATTCCTTGGCGGATATGAACAGTAAGTGTTGTTGTGTCGGTCATTTCCCAACTTTCTGCTAGATTACCCTTGCCATATTTGTTGTAGTCAAAATATGACTGGTGTAGAAACATTTGCTCCCCGGTACCCATACCGGCCTTTGCCCAATCTCCGATACCCAGCTTCTCGAACGGCATGTTATATACCCAAGCCATGGCAGATGTACCATCACCCGGATCAAAACTGCCTACGTTCGTTTCGAATAGAGGCCTGAGGGTACCACCATACACGGGTTTCTCTATCATCCTCCCCATGAAATCCTGTACCATTTCGGGTCCTTCGGTTGTTGAGGTGGTTACAGCAGATGTGGCGGTTGTGGTGGTTGTGGTAGTTGCAGTGACTGTGGCCGTGGTGGCTGGCGTTGATGTGCAGGATGACAGTAACATGGCTACTATCATCAAACAACTCAAGCTCAGCCATAGGATTCTACTTTTCATTTACTCCTCCATTTTTTAGATTTTGTATTATGTCTGGTCAAAATTATAAGAAATTATAATAGCGTCAAGTAACCAGCCCTACTGAATGATACGAGAGGACGTATAGCCCGGGAGGCTCCTGCTGTACGTCCTACGTATCCGCTTCTAGTAGACTGCTCCTTGCATGCCTTCAGCGTCTACATTAAACTTTATATATTCCTCCAAATTCACTTTTTTTATTATTTGATTAAAAATCGGGCTTGTTTTTGTAAAATCTATGTATTACAATATGGCTAAAGTTCTAAATCGACATTCAATATAGATGTACGTTGACGAACATTATAAACATTAATTTGGTCATTGTCAAGTGATTTTGTGAATCTGGGAATAGTGGAATGTACGTTAAGTTTGCGTCGATTTGCGCACGTTTTTAATAACATCATTGGTAATATTCACAAGTAATAAGGTAAATGGAGCTAATATGAAAAAACCCTTACCTGCAACTGAAAATTACTTACGGTGGGGATTGCTTTCCCTGACTCATAGGGCAATAATAAAAGCCAGAGACCGAGAACTAATGAAATGTGGCATCTCAGTCGAGCAATCTTCGATTTTAGCTATTACATTGGCAATTAGTGCAACCGCAGGCCATAAACCGACAGCTACCGAACTATCCAAGTATCTTATCAGAGAACGCCACTCAGTTTCAGAAACAGTGAACAGTATGGTCAGGAAGAGACTTCTCAGAAGAGAAAGGGATAAAAAGCGAAGAAATCTTTGGAGACTCAGCTTGACGGAAAAAGGACTTAAGACGTATAAAGTGACATCCGATAGGAGATCAATCTACTCAATAATGTCAGCGCTGACTGAAGAAGAAGGTCAACAACTGGAAGTTTATCTGAATAAGTTATTGAGTAAAGCCCTGAAACGATTGAAAATAAGCGATAGACTCCCTCTCCCGCGGGAAATATTGGAGAATAATTAATGAACCGTATCAAAATTGACCTAGAACGCACTTCAGGAAACGTGTCACGTAACATTTTCGGTGGCTTTGCAGAACATTTATACCGCTGTATCTATGGCGGCATCTATGAACCGGATTCCCCATTATCCGATAAGAATGGTTTACGTACCGACGTGCTGGCGGCACTGCAAAAATTGCAAATGCCGATTATACGTTATCCCGGTGGAAACTTTGTTTCATCATATCGATGGAGAGATGGAATAGGGCCACGGGAAGAACGTCCGGCACGAACTGACCTTGCATGGGCAGTTACAGAACCCAATCATTTCGGGACTAATGAGTTTATCCATTTTTGCCGTGAATTAAAGGCGGAACCCTATTTAGCAGTTAATTGCGGCGATGGCGATATGCGAGAAGCTTGTGACTGGGTCGAGTATTGTAACGGTACTAATGATACTACTTTAGTAAAACTGCGTCGCAAGCATGGGTTCGAACAGCCACATAATGTCAAATACTGGGGCATCGGCAATGAAATAGATGGTTCCTGGCAAATCGGCTACAAGACTCCTCAGGAATATGCCCGTGCTTTCACCGAATTCGGTAAGGCTATGAAAAGAGTTGACCACGACATTAAACTGGTTGCCGTAGGGGTATCTAACTGGCCAGGTGATATTGTAGAGCGTATCCAGTTGCTTCTTGAACAAGCAGGGAATATCATCGATTACCTATCCCTACACACCTATGTGGGCAATTTTAAAAATGATTTCGCCGATTATATGACGTTATCCGAATTATTCGAGGAACGTTTGAGCGTTTGCGAAGGATTGATTCGCGCCGTGTCCTTGGACAATAGAATTAGACACCCCATCGCCATCGCTATGGATGAATGGAATGTTTGGTACAAAACTTATCCCAGAGTAGAAGACCCATCATCATTGACCAAGATACCCTCTGATGGCGAAGAGGTTTATAATTTGGAGGATGCCTTAATCACTGGGATAGCTTTGAATTCCTTTATTCGTCATGCTCATTCAGTGAAGATGGCTAACCTGTCCGAACTCGTGAATGTGTTTGCCCCCATTTTAACCCGCCCTGATGGTTTAGTTTTACAAACAATTTTCTATCCATTTGAACTCTACAGCCGCACCTGCGGACAAACAGCATTGGATGTATTCTGGCAGGGTGAAACGTTTTCCGGGGGAAAATATACCGGCATTCGCACGCTGGATGTTTCTGCCACACTGAACGAGCAGAAAAAACAATTGATTCTTTATGTAGTCAATCGGAGCCAAACGGAATCTATGGAAACAACCGTTTCGCTATATTCCGGACGCTTCAGCGGAAAAGTGCATGCCTCCGTTGTCAACGGTCCCGATATCAAAGCCGAGAATACCTTCGAAATACCCGATAAGGTAGGGATACGGGAAAGCATTACTAAGGCAGAAGGCCAATCCTTCAGATACATCTTCGAACCCCACTCAGTAACTGCGTTGATATGTGATATTAGTTAATGTAGCCAAAACTTCAAGGAGAAGATTGACATGCCTATAGCAAAAGCCAATGGAATCAATATCTATTATGAAATCCATGGTAAAGGGGAATCTCTAGTCTTGATTGCCGGCTATGGAGCGAATGCAGATAGTTGGTTTAATCAAACACCTGCTCTGTCTAAAAAGTATCGCGTAATTGTTTTTGACAACAGAGGCACAGGGCGAAGCGATAAGCCGGATGTCCCTTATACAATGAAGATGATGGCAGATGACGCAGCAGGTTTACTCGATGCTATCGGCATCCACACCGCCCATATCTTCGGACTTTCGATGGGAAGTGCAATTGCCCAGGAATTTGCCATTAACTATCCGGAGAAAACTATCAGCCTCATTCTGGGATGTGCCAGTTCCGGCGCTGCTCACTCGGTAAGTGGCGACCCGGCTGTAATGATGCAACTTCTTAATATGAAAGATAGTAAAGGAACATCACCTGACGAGGAAGTGAAAATATTATTACCTCTCATTTTTACTCAAGGGTTCATCGATAAGAATAAGGATAAGATCGGCGAGTTCGTAAAGAGAAGAACTGAACATCCAACTCCTCCTTTTGCTTATGGGCGACAGGGACAGGCAGTGATAGGCCATGATACTTATGACCGTCTTCCCCAAATCAAAGCACCCACCTTGATTATGAACGGCGCCGAAGATAGAATCTGTCCCCCAGAGAATGCCCGGTTACTTGCCTCCAGAATACCTAACTCCGAAGTCGTGATTCTGAAAAAAGCAGCACATAGTTTTAACTCTGAAGTGCCGGAGAAAACAAACAGTTTAATTCTCGATTTTCTCAAGCGGCATCCTCAAAAGAAATAAAACATAGGTCTTATTATCAAATACATGAAATAACAATTAAATACACCTTGAACCGAAATATTGATAACAGCACCCAAAAGAGGAGAAGAAGGAGGAAAAATATGTTCAAGTACGGTGCTCATTCCTTTATCTGGACGGAGAAATTCTCCGTCAAGGACTTACCCTTAATCGAGAGGGTAAAAACTCTGGGATTCGATGTTCTTGAGTTCGGGCTTGCTAACCCGGATACATTTCCTACAAAACAGGTCAGAGCCAAACTCAAAGAGGTCGGCTTAGAAGCTGTAAGCAGCCGCGGGTTAGAGATGAGCGGCAACATTATATCCCCTGACGCCAAGGTCAGAAAGAGGGGTATCGAGATCATGAAAAAAGTGGTCGACATCAACTACGAAATCGGCTCCAAGTTAACGGGTGGCGTTATATATGCCGCCTGGGGTTATATCTCTGGCAGACCCCGCACCGAAGATGAGTGGAAGTGGTCGGTGGAATCGATGAGAAAAATAGCCGAGTATGCCAAAAATTCAGGCGACCTCATTATCGCTGTAGAGCCAGTCGGGCGTTTTGAAAGCCACTTCCTCAATATTGACGCTGATGCCGTGAAATACTGTAAAGACGTCGGCACCAGTAATATGAAGGTACATATTGATACTTTCCATATGATTCGTGAAGAGTCGAACTTTACCGAAGCGGTGATGACCTGCGGCAAAGAGTATCTCGGGCATGTTCACACCTGCGAAAATAACCGCGGCATACCAGGCACAGGATTAGTCCCCTGGGTAGAATTCTTCAAAGCACTCCGCAAAATCGGCTATAAAGGCGTGCTAACAATCGAGTCTTTCAACCCCGACTTCGAAGAGATAAACCGTCAGTGCGCCATCTGGCGGAAATTCGCCAAAACCGGCGAGGAGCTCTTAATGAAAGGGTTGAAGAATCTGAAGGCTATCGAAAAAAGTCTAAAATAGACAGAAATTGACATAGAAAAAGGCGGGAGTATGAAAGTAACAAAACAAGCACTAGCAAAATTGAGCACTGTTTACAAGGGTTATCTGGAAGGCGACAAAATCCAGCAGTTTTTCGATGATTTTGGGATAAAAATGGCTGCCGGACACTGGGTAGCCGGTAGTTTTAACGACCGTTTCATCGCAGGCACATACACCCCTGGCCTGGATGATAGTATTGCCGGTAAGATTGCCAGAGTTGCGAAGGCAGGGATTAAAGGAATCGAATTCCACGATTCTTTCTTCGTCAAGAAAGATTTCACAAAAGATAAGAATGCAATTGCAGTGGCTAAACAGGCATTAGCCAAATACAAATTAACACCCACTAGCATGAATATCAATCTTTTCTCTGACCCCAAATGGCAACTCGGAAGCATTTCTAACCCCAATAAATCCATTCGTGATGATAGCATCGCCTATGCTCTCCAGGGTGTTGACATCGGGCGTGAATTAGGCTGTGAAAGCATCGGATTCTGGCCAGGCTCCGATGGTTGGGATTATAATTTCGAAGTGAATTATGGGAAATTACTGGACAGGTTTATCGAAGGCTGTGTCTTAATCAACAAAAAAGCAAAATCTTACGGTATGAGATTCGGTATCGAAGCCAAACTTCACGAACCACGCGAAGGTAACATGGTTATTCCTACCACACATATGTCGATTCTGTTATCAAAGCTAGTCAATGAAGCATGTGGCGGGAATAACATGGGTGCCCTTGTCGATTACGGTCATGAGCAAATGTATGCCGTCGAGCCGGCATCGATGCTCTACGCCGCCGATAGAGCCGGTGTGGACATCGTTAACTTCCATATGAACGACGCCAAGACCCATTCTAACGATGAGGATAGAATCGCCGGCACCGGAGATATCTGGCGATTCACCGATTTCTGCTATGCGACAATCGACTTAGGTTATAAGGGTTGGTTCTCCGAAGACCAGTATACCTATCGCACCGACCCTGTTAAATCAATGGCAATGTCCCGCGAATTCTTCGCCAACATTATGAAAAAGGCATTACTTATCTACGCAATGGAAGACAAATTACTGAAAGCGCAGGCGACAGGTGATGCCATTGCCACTATTAACGTGGTCAAGAAAGCCATACTGATAGGCCAGTAAGATTCTGAGTTATCTTTAGGCGGAGAGGGATATAATTCACTACGCCTAAAGATAATATCAAACCAATACAATCAGATAAAAGAAAGGGTCCTGCTTTTTCCCAATTATCCTCAAACTTTCAGATAGGGAAAATAAAAGGAGGAGGAGTTATTGAGGGAGCAACCACCAGTTCCCTCAATCCTAAATCACTTCCAGCAGGACCCGCCACAAGCATTCAATAGCAGAATCTCTCTTTTTCCGATATGAGTGAGGACGTATAGCAAGGGAGGCTTCAGATATACGTCCTCCGATCCAATTCAGCATACCATCTATGGCGTGCTATCTAGCTTAAACTTAGTAACCCATGGATTTCTTTAGACTATCGTCGACCCAGATACGGGATGTCCAGGTATTATAACCCATAACACCACCCAAACATATTTCACCATGATAATTTTTCACCCATGGCTGCCAGAAGTTATAGCCATACCCGCCGGGGAATGCGAAATAAGGTATGTCTCTGTACACCATGATAACTGCTTGCTTGACAAGAGTTGCCTGTTCATCTGGATCTGTAGTTGCCAACAGTTTGGCAATCAGAGCATCATATGCAGGATTATTATATGACTCCCAATCATAAGTGTGGGTCGATGTAGACCATGTTAAACAAGTAATAGGACCGGTTATACCCGCAGTTACCGTACCTATGCCATGGAAGTTCTTAGTCCACAATTTAGCTACCGCAGTAGCCGCGTCAGGAGTGGAGACATTGAAAGTAATGCCAAGCTCCTTCCAGTAACCCATGAGCATCTGACATTGAGTAGCCGTCGACGGGAATATCAGGAAATCGACGTTAAAGCCAGTAGGATATCCAGCGGCAGTCATAAGGGCTTTTGCCTTGGTAACATTATATGAATAAAGTTCCTGGATATCTGCCGGCATATCCTCAAGAGCTGTGTAGTAGTTTGCCCATTGCTTCATGATAGGAAAAGTCAAAGGTACAGCATCACCATGAAAATAATCTTTGATGATACCATTGAAGTCTATTGCCAGCATCAATGCCTGTCTTATCCTGATGTCATTCAATGGTGTCTCAGTTACCCTTAAAACAACCAGAGGGTTGGCTTCCATCTTTGGGCAAGCTTGATATTTTAGTTGCGGAGCTGAGCTTATGATAGTCTGAGCTTGCTCATCATTAATATTAAATACCCAGTCGGTCTTGCCCGTCCGTAAGGCAGCCATTATAGCAGCCGGATCCGAGAATACGATTCCCTGAACCCTACCCAGATAAGGTAACTTGTTACCCGGGATGATTTCGTCGGTTGCCCAATAGTTGGGATTTGCTACGAAGGTTTCCACACCACCCTGAACAAAGTCGGTCATGGCGAATGGACCTGTTCCGACAAGGTTCTTCCAATTGCTCAGGTTTCCATAGGTAGTTACCAATTCCGGTGCATAGATGTAAACCCTTCCGAAGACGATATCTTCCACCGCTTTACAGTACGGCTGTTTCCACTTGAACACGACTGTCCACTTATCGGTGGTAGTTATAGATGCGAGATAAGCTCGAAAATCCGCAGGTGCTACAGTATTATCAAAGTAGCGCTGGAAGCAATAACGGACATCCTCAGCGACAAGTTCCCTGCCATTCACGGGAGCTTTATTCTGGAAATGAACTCCCTGGCGGATATGAACAGTCAGTGTTAACGGTCGGTCATTTCCCAGCTTTCTGCCAGATTCGGCTTACCGTATTTGGCAAAATCAAAATATGAACCATGCAGATACAGTTGTTCACCTGTACCCGCTCCGGCGGCAGTCCAGTCTCCAATACCCAATTTCTCGAACACTAGGTTAAAAACATAAACTGAGAGCGATGCGCCGTCACCCGGGTCAGTACTAGCCGGGTCAGTTGCAAAGACCGGCCTGAATGTCCCTCCATACTTAGGTGCCTCCACCAACCTACCCATGAAATCCTTTACCATGTTGGTTTCCGAGGTTGTCAAGGC
Source organism: uncultured Dehalococcoidia bacterium (assembly GCA_903916765.1). GTDB lineage: Bacteria > Chloroflexota > Dehalococcoidia > Dehalococcoidales > Fen-1064 > Fen-1064. The sequence continues at coordinate 11,356 of CAIWXV010000121.1, forward strand.
GGTTGTAGTGGATGTAGTCGTAGTTATAATCGCGGTCG
>CAIWXV010000122.1 GCA_903916765.1 uncultured Dehalococcoidia bacterium
ATGCGTTCAATGAATGCGCGCCTTAAACAGGAGCAGGGGGAATTAAATTATCATAGCGCAGAATAATATCATAAGGAGGGCAAGATGAGAAAGTTTAGGAAGGGGCAAAGCACGTTGGAATATGTGATTATCTTGGCGGCGGTAGTCGGAGCGATTATTGCAGTGGGGGTCGTGATTAGGACTCACTTAGAGGGTTCTTATGGTACGTTAGGCACTACGATGCAAAATAAAATAGGCAATGTCACATTTTAAGGAGGTGAAGGCATGTTAAGGAGATTAAGAAAAGGGCAGAGCACAGCAGAATACGCGATTGTGATTGGTTTGGTTATCGCCGCGGCGGTAGGAATGCAAGTTTATGTTAAACGGAGCATTCAGGGTAAAATGAAGGATGCGACGGGTATTACCCAAACTGACACAAGCGGAACTGTGATAGGACTCACCGCTCAATTTGAACCACAATATGCGACTACGGAAGCTATGCAATCGACCCGAGATGCTCAAGAAAAATCAATTACTAGCACAGGGGGAGGCCTAGTTAGGTCGATTGACGGAACAGATACTAGTACTAGAACGGGTACGACCAAAATTGCAGCAGAACCTGCAAAGTAGATTGATGTAGCTTTCTTTAAATTAGGAGGTGAACATGTTGCATGCAAGAACAAAAGGGCAAACCACCCTGGAGGTAGTTATTTTGATTGGTTTTGTCGTAGCGGCATTAATTGCTATGGGTGTGTATATGAAAAGGGGAATTCAGGGCAGGCTCAGAGACTCAACGGATCAGATTGGAGAGCAATATTCTGCGGGACAGACTACGGGAACCTATGTTACCAATACTGGAATGACCCAAGTTGAAAACATGACCGCAGGCGGTGGAGTTACAACAACAATCTCTAGGAATACGCAGACAAAAACGGGGAGCGAGACGATAACCGATTTTACGAACGGGGGGGGATGGTAAGATAATGAGGCGAGGGCAAACGACCCTAGAGTATATTTTATTAATTGGGGTAGTGGCTGCGGGGATTATTGCGATGATCGTCTATGTCAGCCGCGGCCACCAGGGGCATTTGCGCTCTCAGGCTGATCAGTTAGGCGCAGGGCAATATGCCCCAGGCAATACAATAATCGTCGGCAACCAGGAGAACAAAACATTAAAGTCTTCAGTTACCTCCGCAAGCTCAACTACAGTTAAACATTCTGCGCATCCGATTGGTGAAAAAAACGACGCATTAGAAGCCTTGCTTGTTACAATAGAAGAAAAGCTAGGAAAGGTATGGGGGATTGTGGATTCTTTTGAGCAGAAACTGCCTAACGAAGGTCTAGCGGTGGCTGCAGCTGTTTATGCGGATTTGTGGCCCTGGTCTTATACCGCTGTTCCAGCAGGTGAATGTTATAGTATAGAGATAGAGCTAAGAAATGAGACAGAAATTTTGAATGATTTGAATAATGCAAGTGCTGATCTTGCAGCGCTTTGGCCCGCACGGGAACCGGATAAGACTCTAAGTAGTGGGACAATTCGTAGTGAAAACGGTACAATAGATACTAATAAATACATAAATGAAAGTTTGGGTGATTTGTGAAAGGAATGTTTTTACGCAGAGGGCAGAATTTAGCGGATTTAGCGCTGATTATTGGCGTGGTGGGGCTGGTGTTTATTGGCATGGAAGTTTATATTAAGCGTAGCGTGCAGGGAAAGGTAAAAGACCTGACAGATTATATTGTATCTAATACGCAGTCCGCTATGCAGCCGGACCAGGCTGGGGAAACTAGCAACAGCATATATACTTTAGATTCAAGTATGGCATCCATAGAATCTGAGGGTGGTAAAAGGGGCTTAAGCGGAACTGAAAATTCATTTTATGAATATGAAACCAAATCTAACAATCTAACTAATCTAACTA
>CAIWXV010000123.1 GCA_903916765.1 uncultured Dehalococcoidia bacterium
CCTCCTCGCCTCCGGCCCGCTCCCGGCAGCCCGGGTGCAGGAAGCCTTTCACCAGGCCGGCCTGTCCCGCCGCCTCTTCTTTACCGCCCGCCGCCTGCTGGGTGTCATTACCGCCAAAACCTCCACCCATTGGCTCTTATCCTTGCCCTCTGGCCAGGAGGCACACTAGCCACCCTCCAATTTTTCCATTACAATGACATTTATGCTCAAAAAGAAAGGCATCCTGTTTAGGGATGCCTTAGAAAATGCGAATGTCTTTATTATGCTCGATTCACGAGTCAAGCAATTTACCACAACAAACATCGGGGTAAGAAGTAATACGATAAGAGATAAAATCATTTCTCTCTACATTTCAGTATATTTACTAGGAATATTTAAGAGCCACTCCCTCCAGGACATTTGCCACATCTTCACATCTATCGGTAACGGTTTCCATATGTTCGTAAATTTCACGCCACTTGATTAAAAGGGGCACCTCGGTTGAATTCGCAAATAATTCTGCCAATGCGGAACGGTAGATTCTATCCGCAACATTCTCCATGCGGTTGACTTCGACACAGTGCTTCAACATCTGTCTCTGGTCGATGTGTTTTGTCAATTGACTGACTGCTTTCTGCACTTCAGCGGTAATTTCGACAATAACATCGGCTAATTCCTTGGCACGCTGGGTAGGTTGTTCCACGCGATAGAGAAACATAAAATCAGCGGCGGAATGGATAAAATCCGTCACGTCGTCCAGCGACTGCGCCAATGCTGTAATATCTTCACGGTCAAAAGGAGTTACAAAAGTGCGGTGTAATTCGGTCGCAATCTGGTGAGTAATGTTATCGCCTTTGTGCTCCAAGTCAGCGATACTCGCTACTCTATCTTCGATATGGTCCCAATTCTGTAAAAGTTCTTTCAGTTTTTGTGCTATCTCAGTAGCATTCTGAGCGCTCTCTCCAAAAAGCTTGAAAAACTTGCCTTCTTTCGGTAATAAGGAAAAACTTGGCATCTTTACCCCCCCTATCTACTTTCCCGGTTCTTGGCAGTATAGTCCGCTCCTGCAGGAATTGCACTGGCAGCCAAACCGCCGGGAACGGTAACCTTGCGCTTCTTGTTGATTTTGTCATTAACTTTGCGGAAATGGAATCCGTAGGCTGAAAGTACTATCGACAACGGAAGGGACTTGGGACGCTTCACAATTACTTTGAGCATAAGCCTCCAGAAATACTTCCTACCTCTGTCGACCACACCCAGAGCCCATATCGAATTAAAAAACCCGGCGACGTAAGCAAGCTTGATTTGACCAACCTTTACTTTATTATGCGGATGAAATTCTTTGAGGAATGTAGCAATTCTCTCATAATATTGCTTGGGTGCATAGATAGTATTCAAAATATTCCGGTAGCCATTGATCAGCGTTTCGCTCTTCATTTTCGGAACGAAATTCATACTACAATCCGTGTTATCACCGGTAAATCCTTCTTCTACCAGACGGTCCTCTTTCTTGAGACGTTCATAAAGCCTGGTACCACGCGGGGCATTGAGCAAACCGACCATCGCCGTGACGATGCCCGTCTTTTGAATGAACTCAATCTGCCGGTGGAAAATAGATGCGGGGTCACTATCAAAACCGACAATGAAGCCGCCCTGCACTTCCATACCGAAGTTCTGAATCTTTTTCACCGCCGCCACAAGGTCGCGGTTCTTATTCTGAGTTTTATTGCACTCTGCAAGACTATCTTCGTTCGGAGTTTCGATACCGATGAAAACACGGTCGAAGCCGGCTTTCACCATCAAATTCATTAACTCATCGTCATCAGCCAGATTAATCGATGCCTCAGTGAAAAACGGGAGGGGTTGTCGTTTACTCTTACGCCACCTGACAAGAGCCGGTAAGACTTCTTCCTTCAATTTTTTCTTGTTACCGATAAAGTTATCATCGACAAAGAAGACACTCCCGCGCCAATTGTGGTCATAGAGAGCATCCAGTTCAAGCAACACCTGTTCCGTAGACTTGGTACGGGGTTTATGCCCATTCAGAATGACAATATCACAAAACTCACAATCGAAAGGACAACCGCGGGAATACTGAATGCTCATCGAGGAATACTTGCCCATTTTGATAAGCGACCACTTGGGGATGGGAGTGTGTGTAATATCAGGACGTTCCTGCGACGTATAAATATGACGGGCACAACCTTTTTCAAGGTCTGCCAAGAATAGGGGGAGAGTTACTTCAGCCTCGTCGAGTACCAGATAGTCGACGTCACTAAATTCTTCACATTCCGTGGTAAAGAGAGGTCCACCGGCAATTATCTTCTTACCGAGCGCCTTACACCGCGCAATAATCTGATGAGTAGATTCTCTCTGGACAATCATCGCACTGATTAAAACATAATCAGCCCCTTTAATGTCCGCATCTTTCAACGGAGAGACACTCATATCTACAACCTTCTTTTCCCACTGGGATGGAATCATCGAGGCGATGGTCAACAGTCCCAGAGGAGGGAAAGATGCTTTTTTCAGTATCATCTTCAACGCATGCTTGAAGCTCCAAAAAGTGTCAGGGTAAGCAGGATAAACAAGTAATACTTTCAAATGTGTCTCCTGGGATAGCTATATCGACAAGTCAACGAGTAATCTTTAATAATTACCTAAGTATAGTATTTTTTAAATGCAATGTCTATAAAATGAGTGTAGGTAGAACGGTATCATTGGACTAACCGAAAAATATGAGCTATTATCAGAGCAACTAAAAATTGACTTTTGGTTACAGTAGAATGCAAAAAGAAACCAAACTGCACATCGCTAATCTGGCCTCCAGCATACTCAACCCATTTCTATTAGCCATGTTAATCGTAGTGATGCTGGCGCTTAAATCAACCCCTACGATACTCTCCGCCTTAAGGTGGTCGCTCGCCCTGGCTGTCATCAGTATCTTACCCGTGATGCTGGTAGTGATATACCTTGTCCGTAAAGGTAAACTGAGAGGTCTCTTTTCCAGCACACGTCAGCAGCGGACGGAACTCTATTTACTGGCAGGTGTCTTCACCATAATCGACTATATCACCATGATATTCATTAAGGCGCCTCAAATGCTGATTGCAGGATTGGTAGCGGCATTCTTCGGACTGATGCTTTTTATGTGTATCAATTTCCGGTGGAAAATCAGCCTGCACACCGCTTTTATAGCCGGGTTGGTGACTATATCGGTAATCTTGTATGGCTGGATAGCCGCTATTGCTTCCGTGCTGGTGATACTGGTCGGTTGGGCACGAACGGAGCTTAAAGAACACACCCTTACCCAATCTATTACAGGAGCGCTTTTAGCCGCTCTGGTGGTAACATCTACTTTCTATCTATTCGGTTTTATTTGATTCTAGATTTCAGCCATTTAGCCCATTCGGAAACACCATCACCGGTAGTACAGGAAACTTTGAAAATCTCCGCTCGGGCATTGATATTCTTGATTGTCTTGACAAAATTATCGACATTGAACTTAACGTACGGCAAGAGGTCGGTCTTATTAAGCACCAGAGCATCGACGGTAGTGAACATCAACGGATACTTGAAAGGCTTGTCATCGCCTTCCGGAACGCTGGCAATCAAGACCTTCAAATGCTCCCCGAGATTGAATTCGGCGGGACAGACCAGATTGCCGACATTCTCAATCAGGAGCAAATCGATATCTGCCAACGGCAGATTATTCAGGGCATTTTGAATCTGTATGGCTTCCAGGTGGCATTCGCCGCCGGTGTTGATTTGTACTACGGGCACACCTTCTTTCGCCACTGTCTCCGCATCGATGCTGGAACTGATATCGCCTTCGATAACACCGATTTTGAACTTGCCTTTTAAGGCTTTGATTGTCTGGAGAACAAAGCTCGTCTTACCGGCACCCGGCGACGCCATAATATTGACACAGAACACCTTGTTTTTCTCCAGCAATTCACGGTTTTTTGCGGCGATTTGCTCATTAGCACCGAGTATATCTTTGAGAATTTTGATTTCCACTATGCCACCTCGATACTTTCTACAAATAATTCTTTACCGGCGATGATTTCCACACCATTACTTTTACAATTGGGGCATGCCCAATCGAACTCTTTCAATTCAAAAGTCTGTTGGCAGTTGCGGCATTGCGCCTTCGGAGGTATCATTTTTAAATTGACTAAAGCCCCTTCAGCCAATGTCCCTTTGGTTAAAAAATCGAGATAGAACTGAACACTCTGGGCAACCACACCCGTCATTTCTCCGATAACCAGATTGATTCCTATCACCTTTTTTGCCTGCGCCTGCTCAGCTTGTTTCAGGACAATATCGAACATACTCTGAGTAATCGCCAGTTCGTGCATTCAACAAATCCTCGGCAGAAGGTCGCCCGTAAGCATATCCACGATGCGGGAAGACCCGAGCAAAGTTTTCATCACTACCCTACCGGGATGTTCCGTAATCACTTCCCCGATAACGACGGCATTTTTGCCATATGGGTGGCGTTTCATCACACGCAAAACTTTTTCGGCATCTTCTTCTGCAACCACCGCTATCAGTTTACCCTCGTTAGCAACATATAACGGGTCGAAGCCCAGCATTTCACAAGCGCCGACTACTTCCTCCCGCACCGGTATTTTCGCCTCTTCGATTCTGATGCCAACCTTCGATTGCTCTGCCAGTTCATTCAGAGTGGTGGCCAAACCACCGCGGGTGGGATCACGGAGACAGTGAATATTACGGCTGGCTTTCAGCATTTCCCCAACCAGACTCGCCAGCGGGGCACAATCACTCTCCAGTTCGGTGGAAAAACTGATACCCTCCCGCTTGCTGAGCACCGCAATCCCGTGGTCGCCAATCGTTCCGCTTAAAATAACCTTATCACCCGGACGGGCATTGCTCCCGGAGATATTAACGCCCTCGGGTACAATACCGATACCGGCAGTATTAATGAAAAGTCGGTCGGCACTGCCGCGGTCTACGACCTTGGTATCTCCAGTGATAATTTTCACGCCGGCTTCCTCAGCCGTCGCTTTGATAGCACCGACAATCTGCTTCAATTCACTCAGTAGTAACCCCTCTTCGATAATGAAAGCCAGGGATAAATAGAGCGGTTTGGCACCGGACATCGATAAATCGTTCACCGTGCCACAGACTGCCAGCTTGCCGATGTTACCGCCGGGGAAGAAAATGGGATTGACGACATAGCTATCGGTAGTGAATGCCAATCTACCCTTAATATCGAACACCGCCGAGTCATCCATTTGCGCCAGCAGCGGATTATCCAGCATGCCGACAAAGCTCTTTTTGATGAGGTCATGTGCCAGCTTGCCGCCCGAGCCATGCGCCAATAGAATTTTATCTGCCACTATCATCTCCGTATAAATAATAAGCCGAGCAGCTCCCTTCCGATGATACCATACAGGGACCAACCGGATTTTCCGGTGTGCAGGCTTTGCGGAACAATTTACAATCGGCAGGCGTCTTCACACCTCTCAGAACTTCTCCGCAGAGACAGCCTTTCGGTTCTATCGAAGGCTTAGTTTTGATATCAAAAGAGACCTCAGCATCGTACGGCGCAAACTCCTGACGGAACTTCAATCCGCTATCCGGAACTTCCCCCATCCCCCGCCACTTTGCCGGAGATGGTTCGAAAACCTGTGCCATAATTTTTTGGGCTTGCAGGTTACCTTCCGGTGTTACACCTCGTTTGTAGGCAATCTCTACTTTCGATTCGTGTTTTTCCACCTGCCTGACCAGCATTTCGACACACTGCAGAATATCCAGAGGTTCGAATCCGGAAACGACACACGGAATACCGTAATCGCGGGCAATGAACTCCCAGGCATTAGCACCGGTGATAGAAGAGACATGTCCGGGGCAAATTAAACCATCAAGTTTGACCTCGCCGGCATCCAGAATGGCTTTAATGACCGGCGGACATACCTTATGTAAAGATAAGACCTTATAGTTCTTAATATTTTGCTCACTCGCCTGAAGTACCGAGACCGCAATCGTAGGGGCGGTTGTCTCGAAGCCGACACCGATAAAAACGACCGTTTTGTGTGGATTTTCGGTAGCGATTTTGAGAGCATCTATTGTGGAATAGACGGTGCGCACATCGGCACCCTCGGCACGCGCTTTTTGAAGACTGGAGCGACTGCCCGGGACTTTCAGCATATCACCGAAGGTGGTAATAATAACACCGGGAATGAGCGCAAGAGCAATTGCCTTATCGATATCAGCCGTAGCGGTAACACAGACAGGACAGCCCGGGCCAGAGACCATCTCAATCGTCGGCGGAAGCACCTGCCGAATACCGTACTTGAAAATGGAGACAGTATGGCCGCCGCAAAACTCCATAAAACGTACCTGACGTTTTGAAGTCTGGCGAATGTCGGCAATTAACTTTTTCGCCAGTTCACTATTACGGAATTCAGTAACGAATCTCAATCCTCTACCTCATATCATCGAGCGCTGAATCGATACACGCTTTCAATCCTGCATAAGAGTAATCGGCTTGATTCAAATAGCCTGATTCACGATAGGCAGCATATCGCCCATCGTTATTCTTACTCGCAATCACCAGGAAATCAGGCGTAGCGTGAACTTTCATCGACTCCGCCGCCTGCTGGTTATCAATAAATTTAAGACGGAGAAATACTACCCGTCCCGCATATTCTTGTTCCGCCTCATCTATAAACGGCTTGGCTACTTCACAAGCATAACAACCCTCCGAGTAGAAAAATACGACAACAGGCTTCCCTTCCGCAATTGCACTATCCACATCAGCAGCGAGAGACTGCGGGACATCGATTAGGTCGATGACCATATTCATCGCAATATCGTATGACGGAGAATCGAAATACTGATAAAGTTGCACGGATACAAATCCAACAGTGCACATCAGAAACCCAATCAAGATGATTTGACTACCCCAGGTAACTACTTTAGAATTCACCTTGAGTCTACGAATCAATTGCCCGATACTCAGGAAACCCTCATCTATATTCAACAGCAGAATGAGTGAAAATAAAAGGAGCAAAACATCGACGCTGATTGCCCATTGATGACTTAATGCAAAAAAAGTCCCGAAACAGCCGCCACCGACGGCATTCGCTAAGGCATAGCTACTGGCGATAATAAAGCTGATAATCAACGGAATAGACACCGCTGCTGAAAGGCTGACACTGTACCCCAGCACCAAAGAACATCCGATAAACAACTCCACCCAGGGAATTAAATAGCCGTAAAAATGAGCCAGGCTATTCGATAAAATATCATAACTGGCAATGGTATTGACGAATTCAGCCGTGTCCAATAATTTGGCGATGCCGGCAATAATGAAAATGCCGCCAAGAATCAATCGCAAGGCGAAAATCAGCCACTTATTCAGGGAAATGGTTCTCAATTTTCTCCCTTAGCCATTTCTTCAAATAGTTTCAGGGTTTCTTCAGCTTCGTTCTGGTCGA
>CAIWXV010000124.1 GCA_903916765.1 uncultured Dehalococcoidia bacterium
CGATCTAAATGACACAGCCATTTTATTCTCCTGATGATGACTTATATTTAAGCCTGATTATTACCCCAAAAGCAGTTATCTTAATATCAAGAGAATTGTTTTAGACCGGCATCGTTGTCGGAAAGAGCGGAGTTACAGTTGTTTAGTGTCCGAGTCTGATGGCTAAAAACACCAGCGCCCCACCGAGGATGACAGCCGCGGCGATGAGCCCGATGATGGCTCTGTTGACCAATCGTTCGAGGTGCTCAAGGTGGCGTTCCACACCTGAGACATCAGCGCTAAAATGCAATTCTCCCCGCTCTACAGATTTTACAATTCTCGCGAGTCTGTTGGGTAGGCCGGCCCCGAGCAGGGCCAGTTCCGCAACCGCCGGCGGCAAACGTCGAAGAATTGAAGAAGGTCTATACTTCTTCTGGAGCATTTTTTCAACACTGGGAGTCAATAAAGAAAAGAAATCAAAGTCGGGATCTAATTCCTGTCCGAGTCCCTGGGCCATAGTCATTGTTTTCAGGAGCAGGAAAGTATTACCGGGAAGTTGAATGTGATTGCGCCGTACTACCGCAAATAATTCGCCAAGGTTAGATGTCAGATTAAGGTCCTCAGTCAAAAGGGGGTAATGCCCCATAATATGTTTCAAATCTTTGCGAAGGGTCTCTTTAGAGCCGGCGGGAGTGACAGCGCCAAGGTCGACGAGTGAGTCCATCAGCAGGTCAACGTCCCTGTCCAGTATGCCTTTGACAACACTGACGACGTAGCTACGAACCTCGTCATCCACCAAACCGACCATGCCGTAATCCACCAGGCCTAATCGCCCGTCAGCCTCAACAAACAAATTCCCCGGATGAGGGTCGGCATGAAAGATTGTATCCTCAAATACCATTCTCACCCACATATTGGCGGCCCGTTTGGCCAATTCTTTGCGGTCGATTTTGGCATTATCCAGCGCCGGCAAATCAAGGATATTAACGCCATGAATGCGTTCAAGAACGATTACCCGGGAAGTGGTGTAGTTCCAGAAAATTTTGGGGATATGTATCGCCGGGTCATCTTGAAAGAACCGGGCGAAATGCTCTGCGCTGTGGCCTTCCCGAATATAATCGAGCTCGCCGCTCATGGTATCGGATATTTCTTCTACCAGACCGGCGAGATCATATTGCTGCATCCCTTCCCCATGATGTGCGGCATTAGCCCCCATCTGACGCAGAATCTCCAAATCTTCGGTGACCTGTTCTTTAACACCGGGTTTTTGGACCTTGATAACGACTTCGGTGCCGTCTGCGAGAACAGCACCGTGCACCTGACCAATGGACGCGACACCAAGCGGTTTGGATTCAAAAGAAGCAAACAGTTCCCCGATAGGCCGTCCCAATTCGTTTTTAATTACCGCTTCAACGGTTTCCAGAGGTAATGGTGTTAGTGAATCCTGGAGCTTGGTTAACTCCAGAATAAAATCCGCCGGCATAACATCGGTACGGGTAGAAAGGATCTGTCCCATTTTAACAAAGGTTGTGCCGGCCTCTTCAAGGGCCATGCGAGTTCGTTGCGATACAGAATAAACTTCCTTTTTCCAGGGATTGCCGGGCGGTGTCCAACTAAAAGGCAAATAATGTTCCAGACCAAGGATACGAACAAATTCCCCTAATCTGTATTTCACCAGGATCATTGCAAGTTGACGATATCTACC
>CAIWXV010000125.1 GCA_903916765.1 uncultured Dehalococcoidia bacterium
ATTCTCGTTTACATAGTTGATATCCGATTCTATTCCTCGCCCATCTTGCAATTGATTCGGATAAAGTTGCGCGGTGCTGTTATCTATGGAAACTGGAGCAGGACGCTCGATGTGGATGACATCCGCACCTAGGTCGCCGAGTAGTCTACCCGCGAGCGGGCCCGCTATAACCGATGCCGTCTCAATAATCCTGATGCCCTCAAGACCGGATGTCAAGTTTCTAACCTCCTTTAGGACACGTTCTTGAAAGTGAATGTTAATTAGTGCATAGCTTTAGATTTAATCAAAGACACCTGCCTAGAATATATCAAACTTGTGTTATTAAAACAACGGCAGTAGTGACCATTTTGAATCAATCTTGTTTCTTGGTGGAGACGGGGGAGAGTTGAACTCCCCGTCCAGAAAAGATTGCGCAGAGTTTACTACAAGCTTAGTCAGCTCTTTGTTTCGCCCGGTAAGCCTCTGCAGACCGAGTATTACCGGGTCAGCCGATATTTTTTTCACTGCTCTTATCGGCGTCAGAATAGTGGCACCTCAACTTTATTTCACCTACTCCCAACCCGTTGAGGTGGGGTCAGGGTAGATGTGTCGCCTTTATTTAGGCGGCAACCAAAACTGGTTCTTTGGCAATTATTTTTTGCCACCGGTTTTACGAGGGTGATGGCACCTCGGCTTGCAACTCTGTAGCTAACCTCCCCTGTCGAACCACGCGTCCCCATATTATTTCCTCTCTCTTGAGGAGAGAGGATTGGCTTTATTTACCCTTGATGGTTCTCGTTTTGATGACTCTATCAAGATTACGCTTGGTCTCACGCTGGGTAATCGTTTCGCGTTTATCGTAGAGTTTTTTACCCTTGGCAAGTGCGATTTCCAGTTTGGCGTAACTATCTTTAATATACAGTCGGATGGGTATCAGTGTAAAGCCTTTTTCCCTTGTCTGTCCCATCAGTTCGCGGATTTGCTTACGGTGCAGGAGCAATTTTCGGGGTCGGATGGGGTCATGTCCCAGATAACTGGCAGCATCGTAGCGGGCAATGTGAGCATTAATAAGCCAGAGTCCACCCTGGTCGGGGCGGACATAGGCATCTCCCATGCTGATATTTCCTGCTCGTATTGATTTTATTTCCGAGCCGGTAAGCACAATGCCGGCCTCCACAGTTTCCATGATGTGGTATTCGTGATAGGCCTTACGATTCGTGGCAATAGTTTTAATCGTCATCTTAGCGATTTAATATTAACACAACAGATGGGGAATTCTAAATGATAAAACTGGATATAAGGACGGGGAAAATAAAAAGAGGGGGTTTGGGACCCCCTCTTAAAATTCTGACCGGCATTACGTCTTAAATCGAGTCGGCTACCAATTCGACGATTTCCTTAACTTCCAGAACACTGCCCTTATCCATACTTAAAACACTATCCTCGAAGTTAGCCATGCAGTAAGGACAAGCCACCGCCAGCGTATTTGCACCGGCATCGATTGCCTGCTGGATGCGGATATCGGAGAAGCGTTCGCCTCTCTTGGTATCTGCCCAGATTCTGCCGCCGCCGCCACCACAGCATAAACCGTTTTCGCGGTTATTCAGCATTTCCACCAATTCCACGCCGGGAATGCTCTTCAGGACGTTACGCGGTTCATCATAGACATTATTGTGTCTGCCCAAGTAGCAGGAATCGTGCAAAGTGACCTTCTTTTTGAACTCTTTAGAGGGTTTGATTTTCTTATCTTTAATCAGCTCGGCAACAAATTGGGATGAATGTACCACTTCGAATTTAGCGCCAAGCTCAGGATACTCATTCTTGAGGGTATGGTAGCAATGTGGCGAGGAAACAACTATTTTGGTGACTCCTGCTTTATTGAAGGCATCGGCGTTGCTCCGGGCGAGAGTCTTGAATAGTTCTTCATTTCCGGTCTTGCGGATGCTCTCTCCGCAACAACTCTGTTCATTACCGAGAATGCCGAAGCTGACGCTGGCCTTTTCCATGATTTTTGTCATGGCTTTGGCAACACGAATCAGTTTGGGGTCGTAAGAATTGAAACAGCAGGGGAAGAAAAGAACATCCATTCCTTTGGTAAATGGTTTGATGCCCATGTCTTTTGCCCAATCCGTGCGTTTTTCTCTTGCCTCACCCTGCGGATTGCCGACACTGGAGATATTTTTAGCTGTAATGCGTACCGAATCAGGCACGCCTCCGATGCCCATTTCCACAATCGCGCGACGGTAGGATTTCCAAACATCGATGATGCCCACACCACGCGGACAGCGGTCGACACACCACTTGCAGGTAACACACAACCACATATCCTCGCTCTCGAAATCGGGTAAGCCGAGTTGTCCCTGGTGCATTGTCTTACGTACCGGGAAGCTTCTGACCAAATTCCATGGACATGTGGCAGTGCAGGTCCCGCACTGATAACACAACTTACAGGTTTCGCCGCCTTCTTCTTTGATAATGTCTATTGCGTCCTGAAACGGTCCTACTGCTTGCATCGTAACTTCCCTCTCTATACTACTCTAAATAAGATTCTGTGCTTTTAATATGCCGATGGGGCTATTGATATGTCTCTTCAACCATACATCATATTCTTTTTTCTCTGCGCCCAGTGCCAATCCCAGCAATTCACTGAAATGTAGAATCGGGACATGTGTACCACTCTGCCTTGTATCCAGATTTGCCATGCAGAGCGGACAGGCAGTGACGATACCGACAGCGCCGGCATCGGTTGCCGCTTTGCAGATGTCGGTTGCCAGCTTTACCACGATATCCATTCTTGCGAGGAGGAGACTGCCACCACAACACTCCACCTTATGCGTGTATTCCACTGGTTCAGCGCCGATAGCACTGAGCAGGTTATCTATCATCTGCGGGTTTTCGGGATCGTCGAAATTGGTAATTTCAGGTGGTCTCACCAGATAACAGCCGTAATAAGCGGCAAGTTTCAAGCCTTTTAATGGTTTCCTGACACGCTTTTTAATTTCATCCAAGCCTACTTCATTGGCGAAAATATCAACCAGATGTTTGACTTCAACATTCCCGCTGTAAGGCATATCAATCAGTTTCTCGACCTTATTTCGTAACTCATCGTTAGCTTTGAGGTCGTGATTGGTCTGTTTGAATCTGAGGAAGCAGGCGGCGCAGGCGACTGCCACATTATTCAGTTTGGCTTTTTCTGCGATTGCCAGATTACGCGCTGGTAATGCCAGCGAAAGCTCGTAATTGGTGCTGTGTCCTGATGAAGCGCCGCAGCAACTCCAATCCTCTAGCTCTACCAGTTCCACGTCAAGCAGTTTTGCCGTAACTTCGATGGATAAATTGTATTCTTTCGCCGTGGTTTCCAGTGAACAGCCGGGGTAATAGCCGTACTTTATTGTTTTTCCCATATTCTAACCTGTCTTCTCGGATAATTCGAAGATACGTTTAATGTTGGCTTGTCCTTTAATATGCGGAGGTAAAATTGCCAGTTTGCCTCTGGTGAACATATTGATGCCCAGCTTGATAAGACTGGGTAATTCCTTGATTTTAAAAAGGTCGCCGCTCTTAACCATATAGAACATAATCAAACCAAGCTCATAGGTCTTGCCCCCGAATTTCACCATCGATAGGAAGGTGTTATGGAACAAGGGGAGGTGTGTCGAGTCCTTGCGGTTTTCTTTGAGTGCCATTTCTCTCAGTTGGTCCATTACGAGCACAATCTCGACGTTATTGGGGCAGCGGGTGGCACAGGTTTCGCAACTGAGGCAAATCCAGAAAGTGTTGCTATTCAATACCCTGTCTTTCAATCCCAATTGAACCATTCTCAGTAATTGGTGAGGTGGATAGTCCATCTGATAAGCGCTCGGACATCCGGAGCTACAGGCGACACACTGGTAACACCGCTCCAGATGAGCGTGGCTTTTGTCCATCACTTCTTTAGCGAAGGACGGGTCGCACTTCTCTTTACCTTTATTGGTAACCAGTTGAGTCGTCATTTCTCTCCTATCTGCTCGAATTCCTTCTCTTTGAAAGCAGTAGCGGGTAGAGATTCTTCCAAACTGCGCCCCGGCACATAACTGAATAGTTCCTGAACTTCACTGCCGGCGAGCTGGAAGATTTTGAGCAGTGGTATATCATTAGGGCAGGCTTCTTCGCAGGCACCACAGCCCACGCAGGAGTTGCCCATATGATTCATTCTGGTAAGGTGGAAAAGGAGGGTATCGGAGGGCATTCTGAGAGCGCCTTTCTTTTCTGCTTGTCTGAGATACCGGTCTGCATCCAATTCAAAGGTCGGTGAAATGAAGAAGCATTCCCGACAGTAGCATACCGGGCAAGCCTGCCGACAATTCTGGCACTTGATACACTGTGCAAAAACTTTGCTGAGTTTCTCGATACCGCCTATTTCCCGTTTGGTTTTCTCGAAGAATTCCTTACGTCTTTCTTTGATTTCACCGGCGAATTTAGTGATGGCTGTTTGCCGTTTCTGTGCTAAATCGCTATCGATTTCCAGACTCATGCCGGCTTTACTCAAGATTTCTTCACCCTGAGCTGAATTTGCTTGAATAAGAATTTGTTTGCTCGGGTCTAATCCCAGCATTCCGATTGTAATATCGGCGGTTAACGGATAAGGATATTCGCAAATTTGGCAACCGGTTCTCAACATCGTATCTTCAGCCCATTGGAAGCCGGCTTTTACGAAGTCGTCCGATTTCTTTTCAGCGGCGAATTTGGGGTAATTATTAACAGCGTAGGCACCGGGGCAATCGATACCGATGAGAACGAGTTTATCCAGCTGTACCTGTTTCAACTTTGCCAGTTCGATTAAGGCTCTCATTTCGCAAGGGCGTAGTACTACGGCAGTTTTTCGGTCAACAGTGGTGAGCCGGGTTATCGATTGGATGAGACGGGCGGAATTTACCGGCATCACCGGTGCAAAAACATCGGCTTTGTCGACAAAAACAGCTTTGGTCACAAGTGCCTGCACAACATTCGTACCAGCCGGATGAGCCAGTGGTACGAGCATTGCATCGATTGTCTTTTTATTGAACAGCTCTTTCAGGAAGCTATTAACAGCTTCCCGTATCTTGCCGTCTTTTACTGATAATGTCACACTCTTTGTCATTCTTCCGTCTCCTATATCGCCCAGTCGTTTGCCATTGAACTAGGTCCCTGTTTCCTGGTCTCTTCCGTAATCTGGTTCATAAATTTGGCGAACTCGGGACCTTCACTGGCACTAATCCAGCGTGCCCAGACACGATTATCATCCAACCCCAGCGATTTAAAGATTTGTTTTAACATTGCGACACGGCGCCGTGCTTTGTAGTTACCGGAAACATAATGACAGTCACCCGGGTGACATCCGCCCATCATTACACTATCGGCACCGGAAAGTAGAGCTTTAATCATATATACCGGGTCGACAGTTCCGCTGCACATCACTCTGATAGGGTGGACGTTAGGTGGATATTGTGCTCTGGTAGTGCCGGCGAGGTCGGAAGCAGCGCCGGTGCACCAGTTACACAGGAACCCGATTATCTTCGGTTCGAATTGTTCTTTTGTTTCAGCCATATTGTTCTCCTTCTATCGAGTGGTAACTAAAAAGCGGCATCAATCATAGAGAAGACCTGCTTATCTTTCAAGCTCCTCAGTTTAGCAGCACCGTTCGGACATGCGGTAGCACAGATGCCGCAACCCTGACAGAGTATCTCTTTCACTACTGCCACTTTATTGTCTTCATCGAGATATCTTGCTTCGAATGGGCAAACTTCAACGCATATTCCGCAACAACTGCATCTGTGGGCATCCACCTCAGAAATGACACGCCCCGACTTTATCTTGTCGCGTGATAGTAAGTTAGCAGTGCGCTGAGCGGCGGCTTGAGCCTCAATGATTTTCTCCCCAAGATTTCTGGGAGCATTTGCCAGTCCGGTAATGAAGATACCGTCGATGATCGTATCGACAGGGCGGAATTTGGTGTCTACTTCCTTGAAGAATCCGTCTGCAGTCAGTTCCAGCGAGAGCATTTTTGCCAGTGTTTGGTTATCCTCTGCAACGTAACCGGTGCTCAGAACGAGCAAATCGGTTTCTATCTCCAGCTTGCCGGGCAATCCAGGGTCATTTACTGCCACTGTCAGAGTCCGGTTACTGGTATTTACCTCTGGCTCTTTACCTGCTTCGTAACGTTGAAAGAGGACACCTGCCTCTCGGGCTTTAGTATAATTCTGTTCTTTGAAACCGTAGGTCATAATATCCCGGTTCAGGATGAAGACCTGAGTATCCGGGCTTTTTTCCTTTATCTTGATGGCATTGGCGATTGCTTCGGAACAGCAGACACGGTTGCAATAGGGGTGTGCATTATTCCGTGAGCCGACGCATTGAATCATCACCACTGTCGACGCTTTGTCTAATTTCCATTCAGCCAGTCGTTTCTGGAGTTCATGCTGGGTGATGACTCTCTTATCTTTACCATAGAGGTATTCGGTAGGCTGGTAGTCTTTAGCACCGGTGGCGATGATAATCGCACCATGATTTGTCTCGGCGATTTTGCCATCGGTTGATTTTATCCGTGCTTTGTAATTACCTGCATTTCCACTAATGCCAATCACTTCGCTATTCAGATTGATTTTAATTTTCAGGTTGTTATTAACCTTTTCTATGATACCTTTAACAAATGACTGCGGACTATCGAAATAAATTTGACGGCTATGTCCGCCGAGTTCACCGGTTCGCTCTACGATATCGACTTCAAAACCCTGCTCTGCGAGGAAAAGGGCAGAAGTTAATCCAGAGATGCCGCCGCCGACTATCAAACATTTTGGGGTAACTGCCATCACCTGTGCCGTAAGGGTTTCCTGAGTTCTAAGACGGTCAACTGCCATTGCCAGCAGGTTTTGCGCTTTGGCGGTTGCTAAATCCCTCTTATCTTTATGCACCCAGGCGAGTTCCTCTCTGAAATTGACCAATTGCCACATCGAGGCATCGATGCCGACTTCATTTAGTGTATCGTTGAACAAGCGGTAGTAGTGGTAGGGAGCGCAAGCTGCCATGATGACGCGATTAGCGCCTGTTTTGGTTACAGACCGTTTTATTTTCTCCAGAGTTTCCTTTTGACAGAGAAAACCTACATCCTCGACTGTTACCACATTCAGCAACTTCTTAGTAGATGCTAATGTTTTTTCAAAATCTACGACAGCGCCGATTTCTTCACCGCAATGACAAACAAAGATAGCGATTTTAGCCTCTTCATCCTGTTCTGCTTTATGTTCGTGCTCAGACGTTTTAGTTTCTGACTGGTGCCGTGCAGATGAGATAACGGTGGCGGCTTCACAGGCGGCAGCACTGGATTTGAGTACGGTTTCACAAATGTCCGAAGGTCCCGATGCTGACCCGCTAACAAAGATACCATTATGGGAGGTACGTGTCGGGTAGAATTCCGGCGTTTCCACGAATCCCCACTGGTTAGTATGGATGTTCAAAATTTTTCCAAGTTCTGAAAGATGAGGTGAAGGACACTGTGCGGCAGACAGCACAACCATATCATATTCACTGCTGATTGACTTACCGTCTTCGGCACGTGCCAGCAGGAATAGGTTCTTCGATTTCGGGTTTTCCCGGATACGTGAAACACGGCATCTCGCAAATTTCACTCCGGAATCTTGTGCCCGGAGGTGGTAGCGGTAGTAATCCTTACCGAAGGCGCGGATGTCCATGTAAAAAATGGTAACTTCCGTATCGGGATACTGTTTTTTGAGCATGATGCTCTCTTTGAGAGCATACATACAGCAGACTTCACTGCAATAGTTGCGTTCCGTGTCTCTGCTTCCGACGCATTGCAAAATGGCGATTTTATTTGGTGCCTTTTTATCGGAAGGTCGGAGAAGTTCGCCTCCGGTCGGTCCCGTATTTGCCAGTAAGCGTTCCAGTTGGATATTGGTCAAAACATTAGCGTAGCGGCCGTATCCATATTGTCCTATCCGGGAAACATCGAATTCGTTTGAACCGCTGGAAACTATCACTGCTCCGACGGCTAGTTCACGTTTCGTATCCGGCATATTAAGTGCGATTGCCTTTGTTGGGCAAATAGTCACACACTTGCCGCATTTAGTACAGTTTTCATGGTCTATGGAGTAGACGTTGGGGACTGATTGCGGATTGCGGACGTAGATTGCTTTGCGTTTCTGCAAACCGCGGTTGAATTCATCATCAACTTCGACGGGGCATACTCCGGCACATAGGCCGCACGCAGTACATTTTTCTTCAATTACCCAGCGCGATTTAATATTTAGCGTTGCTTTGAAATTACCGGGTTCGCCAGTGAGTTTAGTGACACTGGAATTGGGTATAAGCTCGATATTAGGGTGTGATAGGTCGCGACGGAGACAGAACTGAGAGCATTCGTCGCGGTTGAATACCGGTAATAGTTTACATAATTCACACTGGTTATCGGGGAACCATGTCTCGAGCTGGTAGAGTGTTCCACCAATGCCGGGACTGCGGTCGGTAAGATAGACCTTAAAGCCCGATTCGGCAAGGTCGAAGGCAGTTCTGATGCCTCCTACCCCGCCGCCAATCACTAAAACAGCTCCAACTTTCTCTTGCATGGGAACTCCCTATTTAGCTAAACCAGCAAAGTCTTTGGTCGCTTCGTCGATGACATCTATCAATTGTTTATGTGTGAAGTTCTTTAATTGCATTGCTTTAGAAGGGCAGGTCGCCGCACAGGCGCCGCAACCCTTACAAATGGCTTCGTTAACCTTCGCCAGTTTGGTTTTAGGATTCACTTCGATAGCACTGTAAGCACAAATCGATTCACAGACGCCACAGCCGGCACAAACCTCTTCATCGACAAAGGCAGTAGCGGATTCTATGTCTACTCTGCCTTTGCTGATTAATTCGAGTGCTCTGGCGGCGGCGCCGGTTGCCTGTGCTACAGTATCGCCGATATCTTTAGGTCCATGACAGCACCCGACGGCGAAAATGCCATCGAGCATGGTACCTACCGGGTCGAGTTTGGGATGGCGTTCCAGGAAGAAACCGTCAGCACTGCGTCCCAGTAAGAAGGCACGTGATATGTCTGCGGTATCCGCTCGCGGTTTCATCGCAACACTCAGAACAACCATATCTACTGGCACTCTTATCATCGAGCCCAGTAAACTGTCTTCGCAGACGACTACCAGTTTGCCTTTTTCTTCATCGGTTATCGTTTCGGTAGAAATCTGTCCGATTTTGCCGCGGATAAAATTCACACCTTCTTCAGAAGCCTGTTTATAGAATTCTTCATGTCCTTTGCCGAAACAACGCATATCGATATACATCTGATACACATTGGTATCAGCACCGAGTTGCTGTTTGATGAGTCGGGCATATTTCAAACTGTACATACAACAAACCCGTGAGCAGTACTGATGATAATTCTGGTCGCGGCTCCCGACACAATGGGCAATTGCTACGCTCTTGGGAGTAGCGCCGTTTTTCATCACAATCTTACCGCCGGTGGGTCCGTCAGGATTGAGCATACGCTCAAATTCAGGGCTGGTGACCACATTATCAATTTTACCGTAGCCCAATTGTGTGATGGGTGAGGGGTCGAAGGTATCATAGCCGGTGGAGATAATGCAGGCACCGGCATCTATTTCTATCTTTTTATCTTCCTGTTTGAAATCGATAGCTTTAGTGGGACAAACTGATTCGCATGCTTTACAACTGCCATCGATGAAGTATTTACAATTTTTTCGGTCGATTACAGGAATCTTCGGGACGGCTTTAGAAAAAGGTATATAGATTGCCTTCCGTTTTCTCATCCCATAGTCGAATTCACTCGGGACTTCTACCGGACATTTTGCCCAGCATTCCCCGCAACCGTTACATTTAGTTTCATCGACACAGCGGGCTTTTTTATTGATAGTAGTCTTGAAATTCCCGATGTACCCGCCAATCTCGGCAATCTCGCTGTAAGTCAATAATTCGATGTTAGGGCTGGTTTTCACCATTTCCATCCTGGGTATAAGCAGTTCTTCGGTGGAGTCGAGATCAGGGAATGTTTTGCCTAGTTGTGCCATACGGCCGCCGATGCTGGGTTCTTTTTCCACCAGATAAACTTTCTCGCCGGCACTGGCAATCTCCAGCGCTGTTTGAATACCGGCAATCCCACCGCCGACAATGAGTGTATTCGGATTGACGGGTGCCCATTTGGCTTCCAGAGGATTACGATAGAGCACACGTTTCACTCCTGCCGCAATGAGTGCCATCGCTTTTTCTGTCGCTGCTACTCTATCATGGCTGTGTACCCAACTGCTTAGTTCGCGGATGGTTGCCATTTCACAGAGATGCGGATTCAAGCCTGCTTCGGCACAGGCGGCTCGGAAGGTACGCAAATGCAGTGTAGGAGAACAGGAACACACCAGCACACCATTCAGTCCTAATTCTTTGATATCTTTTTTTATCATGTCCTGGCCGGGGTCGGAGCACATAAATGAGTAATGCCGTGCCACGACTACATAGGGGAGGGTAGCGGCATAATCGGCTGCTTTGGCAACATCCAGATAGCCAGCGATGTTAGACCCGCAGTGACAGAGATAAACTCCGATTTTCCTTTTCATATTGTCCCCGCATTATTAGCTTTGCTTACCTCAGCTTTTTTAGCCTTTTCACCGCGTGAAACCAGTACGATTGCTTTGGCAGCGGCGCCGATTGCCTGCGAGACTGTATCAGGAATATCTTTGGGTCCCTGATTACAACCGGCTATGAAAATACCGTCGGTCAGTGTTCCCATCGTGTCCAGTTTGTAATGTTTTTCTTGGAAAAAACCATCGGCGCTGTGCTGGATGCCGAATAATTTGCCTACATCAGCCGCATCGGAACGCGGTTCTACGGCGACATTTAAAATAACCATATCTACCGGCAATCTAATCATTGAGCCCAGTAGAGTGTCTTCACAGACCACTATCAACTTGCCTTTTTCTTCGTCACCTTGGGTGATATCGGTAACTTGTGCTACTTTCCCGCGGATGAAATTAATACCTTCATCGGAAACACGCTTGTAGAATTCCTCATAGCCTTTGCCGAAACATCGCATATCGATGTAACACTGGTAAACATTGGCTCCGGTTTTCTCTCTGATGAGGTGAGCGTGTTTCAAGCCGTACATACAGCAGATACGCGAGCAATATTCATGGTAATTGCGGTCACGACTACCGATGCAGTGGATAATCGCCGCACTCTTCGGTGTCGAGCCGTCTTTCAGTTGGATGTGTCCTTCTGTGAAGCCTGTGGAACTGACCATACGTTCGAATTCGAGGCTGGTATAAACATTGGGATATTTCCCGTAACCAAATTGAGTCATCGGCGTGGGGTTGAGTAAATCATAACCTGTGGTAACGATAATTGCCCCCACATTCAGTTCAACATCTTCGTCTTTCATTTCGTGATGAATTGCCTTGCGTTCACAGACAGCTACGCAGGCAAAACATTCCGAACAAACGCCGCAGTTAAGACATCGTTTTGCTTCTTCTACGGCGGATTTCTCATCGAAACCAAGCTCTACTTCGCTAAAGCCTTTTCTATCTTTCGGCTCTACTGCCGGCATTTTGGCTCGGGCTTGTTTTACAGCACCCTCTTTATCGACATCTTTGACACGTACCCTCGGTTCAGGTCTACCTGCTTTAAGATCGGTGCCAGTGAGGTATCGGTCAATCGAGATAGCGGCTTCTTTACCCTGAGCAACCACGTGGATGACATCGGCGGGACCTGTAACGATATCGCCACCGGCGAAAACGCCTTTGATACTGGTTTGCATTGTTACTGGGTCAGCTTGTACGGTACCACCCTTACTTAGTTCCAGATTACCGGGCAATTTGTTTTTGTCTACTGTTTGCCCGATCGCCATGATGACGTTATCGACATCGATGTTAAACTCGGATCCTTTGATGGGCACAGGACGGCGTCGGCCGCTGGCATCAGGTTCACCGAGTTCCATCTTAATACATTGAATACCTTTTACCCACCCGTTTTCAGTAATGACTTTGGTCGGATTGGTCAGGATGGCCAGCTTGATGCCTTCATGCTCGACTTCTTCGACTTCTTCTGCAGCAGCGGGCATTTCGGCGCGGGAGCGGCGATAAATAATAGTTACCTCTTTCGCTCCTATACGCAAAGCGACTCTAGCAGCGTCCATAGCGGAGTTACCGCCACCGACGACGGCGACTTTCTGCCCTATTTCTACCTTCTCACCCGCATTGGCTCTCCTCAGGAAATCGAGGGCGTCCATCACGCCTTTACTATCTTCGTCGGGGATTCCCATCTTCTGACTGCTACCGGCACCGGTGGCGAGGTAAATTGCTTCATAACCCTGATTGAACAGGTCTTCCAGTTTATTTACAGGGGTGTTGAGCTTAATCTCTACACCGAGTTCCTGAACATAGCCGATTTCGTTATCGACGATATTATTGGGCAGGCGGTATTCGGGGATACCGTAGCGTAATAGCCCGCCGACTGCCGGAGCGGCTTCAAAAACCGTTACTGCGTAGCCCATCCGGACAAGGTCGTAAGCGCAGGCAATACCGGAGGGACCGGAACCAACCACAGCGACCTTTTGCTTTTTTGTGATAGGTAGCGGTTGTGTCTTTTCCCTGCCGTTTTTCATTTCGTAATCAGCCATAAAGCGTTTCAGGAAGCGGATGGCAATCGGTTCGTCGACTTTACCTCGTTCACATTCTCCTTCACAGGGATGAGTGCAGACACGTCCGCAGACACCGGCAAAGGGCATCGTCCTTCTTAAAACTTCGAGGGCTTCTTTGAATTTACCCTGCGAGATTAAAGCGATATAGCCTTGTGCATTGACGCCGGCAGGACAGGTAGCGCGACATGGCGGCAGACCCCTCTTATCGATTGTGAAGACATTGGGGACGGCTTGCGGGAAAGGACGATAAACCGCTTTTCTCTCTGCCAAACCCATCTGCCATTCGCTGGGATGAGAGACCGGGCAAACCTTGGCACACTCACCACAAGCCGTGCAGTTGCTGATATCGACAAACTTCGATTTTTTGCGAACGGTTATTTTGAAATTACCGGCATAGCCGGAGACCTTTGTTACTTCGGAACAAGTGAGAAGGTTGATGTATTTATTTGATCCTACCTGACTCATTTTGGGGGTGCCGATACAGGCGGCGCAGTCCATTGTCGGGAAGGTCTTATCCAACTGCATCATTCGCCCGCCGACTGTGGGTAGTCTTTCTACCAGATAAACCTGATGTTCGGAATCAGCGACTTCCAGAGCCGCTTGCATGCCGGCAATTCCGGCGCCAACTACGAGCACCGCAGATTTATTGGACGCATCACGAAGTCCGGATTTATCCTCCACGTTGGAACCTCCTGGGCATTGATGTCTGTTGGTTTAGTCAAGCCTTAACGAGTATGGAGAAAAAGTCATTAAAATAAATAACTTGAGCGTACTTTTCCCTAATATTATATTACTCCAATGGTCAAATAGTCTGCCAGTAAATTGAATTAAACGGGTATAAGCCTTTCGGCGTAGGTGGTCGTTATCGAGCGTATTTTGTAAATTATGGTTGTACGAAATGTGTCAGGCTTGCCCTGAATATGCCGAATGGGGTAGAAGCTCCAGAATTATTCCCATGTCTTCCGAGGGGAGATTTAGAGGGGTGTTGAGCTCCTCCTAGTATAAAATATTTCCCCGTCCTGTTAGGGCGGGGAAATATTAGTGGGTCGCTTGCCCTGAGCGAAGTCGAAAGGGTTGTGTGATTAAAGGTTGGATACGTATGTAAATCTTGTGATTATACTTTAAACCGAATTAGAACTTGACCATTATAGCCCCTGCATCGCCTTCTTCAGTTTTTGTGCTAATTCTTTTTTCTTCTTATCGTCGGTCAGCCATTCTTCCTTCAGTTTCTTCCATGTGGCGGGACATTGGCATCCTTCCGTGTGTCCCATCCCGACGATTTGATGAAAAGCCTCGTCGATTTGTTTTCTGTTTTTTGCGGTAACCTCAATGTCGGCTTCAGCAAGGATATCCTTCAAACTATGGAAATAACAGGACATATTTTTACCTCCTGTGCAGAAAGCCTGTGAATACTCTATCTTAGCAAGACGATATTGTAAAGCTTTTGATGCTGAGTTTCTAATCGCCAGTTTGACAGCTAAGCTTGATAATCTCTATACTGCTATTGAGGCTGGAAGTTATTTCCAGCCTTCAGTAAATAGCTTGCCAATCCGAGGAGTGTCATGACAGCTATAAAAAATCCGGTGAAAATTACCGATGTAACCTTCCGCGATGGACATCAGTCTCTTTTTGCTACTCGTATGCGTACCGAGGATATGGTGAACATCGCATCGGAAATGGATAAAATCGGTTTCTATTCGATGGAAGTCTGGGGAGGAGCAACCTTCGATGTTGCCATTCGTTTTTTGAACGAAGACCCATGGGAAAGACCGCGTATATTAAAGAAATTGATGCCGAATACCCCATTACAGATGTTGCTTCGCGGACAGAATCTCGTTGGTTATCGTCATTATGCCGATGATGTAGTTGATGCCTTCGTAAAACATTCCGCAGAAGTCGGCATCGATATTTTCCGTGTCTTCGATGCTCTGAACGACGAGCGCAATATGGAAGCTAGCATCAAGGCAATCAAGAAAGCCGGCAAACATGCTCAGTTGACTATCAGTTATTCTCTGACCGAGCGCAAAATGGGCGGATCTGTGTATAACCTCGATTACTATGTCAATAAAGCAATAATCCTGCAGGATATGGGCGCTGATAGCATTGCCATCAAAGATATGGCAGGGCTGATTGCTCCCGATGATGCTTTTAAACTGGTCAAGGCACTGAAAAAGGTCATCGAGGTTCCTCTGCAATTGCACACTCACTATTCCAGTGGGATGGCATCTATGTCCTGTCTGAAAGCTATTGAGGCAGGAGTGGATGTTATCGATACTGCCCTTGCTCCGTTTGCCCTGCGGTCATCTCACCCTGCGATTGAGCCGATTGTGGTTGCTCTGGAGGGAACGGATAGGGACACAGGAATTGACCTTAATCAGTTGCTCGAAGTAGGAGAACACTTTGAGTCTATTGCGCCGAAGTACCGCGAGTTTCTGAATCAAACATCTCTATCGGTCATCGATGCCGGTGTATTGGTACATCAGATTCCCGGCGGCATGATTTCCAATCTGGTTTCACAATTGAAACAGGCAAACGCACTTCACAGGTTAAAAGAAGTGTACGAGGAAATGCCCCGTGTTCGTAAAGAACTGGGCTACCCGCCGCTGGTTACACCAACCAGCCAGATTGTCGGGGTGCAGGCGGTTCAGAATGTGCTGGTAGGGAGATATAAAATCATTTCCAAGCAGGTGATGGAGTATTGTTGTGGGTTGTATGGACGCCCGCCGGCTCCTATCGACCCGGCAGTAATGGAACGGGTGTTCAAGTATTACAAGAAGAATGCCAATGTGATTGATTGCCGTCCAGCAGATTTGCTAAAGCCTGAGATGTATACCGCCAGGGAACTGGTCAAGGATTTCACTCAGGATATCGGCGATGTTCTTATTGCAGCTATTTATCCGATTACCGGCTTGGCTTTCCTGAAAAAGAAATACGGTTTAGAATCTCCACCACAGAAGTAACCTGTTTTCTCTTGTCATTCCTGCGCCGACGGGAATCCATAATAATTATTCTGGATACCGACTTTCGTCGGTACGGTTTTCTTCTTTACACCCTTACCGTCACACCCGTTGCTTTTGTAATCAACTTGCCTGTCTGGTTCGTAACCGTGATTTCGGAGATGCCTGCCCGTTTACTACTGTGCAGCACTATGCATTCTGCGGTGAGTTCGTCCGATGGCCCTGCGGCATTAATGAAATTGATGTGGAATTGGGTAGCAACACTGGGATGCGCCACTGAGTTTGAGCCGTAAGCAAATACCTGGTCGGCAAGCGCCACAATAATTCCGCCAAAGACATAGCCGTTAAAATTCTGGTGTTTAGATTTTAACTTCATCGTGACTTTGGCATAACCCGGTTTCAGTTCTACCAGCTTCATACCGAGGAATTTGGCAACAGGTTCGTCTATTGCAGAGGCTTTTAGTTTAACTATCGTTTCGGAATGTTTTTTAT
Organism: uncultured Dehalococcoidia bacterium; assembly: GCA_903916765.1. Lineage (GTDB taxonomy): Bacteria > Chloroflexota > Dehalococcoidia > Dehalococcoidales > Fen-1064 > Fen-1064. The sequence continues at coordinate 16,102 of CAIWXV010000125.1, forward strand.
CTTCAGCGGGCATGACAAACCTCCTGTGTAAAATACCCCTACTGTCGTTGCGAAGCTACGAAGTACCCGAAGCAATCTAAAGCCCTTATATTTGAGATTTCCACGTCCTTTGGCCGAAGGATTCGCAATGACATTTATATCTGGATCCCCACTTTCGTCGGGATGGTGAAGAAAACGATTATTTTAACCCGTATTTCTTTGCAGTCTTGTGGAAACCCTCGAGTGCGCCTGACAAAGTGCGGTCGTCGGTACAATAAGAAATGCGGAAATGTCCCGGTCCCCCAAAGCCGACACCTGGCACTGTCAGCACCAATGCTTCTTGCAAAGTCCGCACAAAAGCGACATCATCCGCAATCGGTGACTTGGGGAACATATAGAAAGCTCCCTGAGGCGTGACCAGCGAATACCCCATTTCTACCAGATTTTTGTAGAGGAAATCGCGCTTTTTCCTGTAGTCATCGATTGAAACGGTAACGTCCTGAAGAGAGCGGACAATTCTCTGCATCAGTGCCGGAGCATTAACGAATCCCAGTGTCCGGTTGCAATAGATAAACCCATCAATCAATTCCTGTTTCTGCGGGCACTCCGGATGGATGGCGATGTAGCCGATGCGCTCGCCGGGCAAAGCCAGGTCTTTAGAATGAGATGTGGCGATAATTGTTCTCTGATGAAATAGTAAAGGCGAGGGGTATTTCAATACATCGTAAATCAGCTTACGGTAAGGTTCGTCGCTGATAAGATAAATCTCCGTGCCGTACCGTGATTCTTTCTTACGCAGAATTTCCCCGATTTGCCCCATCAGTTTTTCACTGTAAATCACGCCGGTAGGATTATTCGGCGAATTAACGATAATTGCCCTAGTTTTCTTGCTGATAGCTTTCTCCAGAGCGTCGAGTTTTGGCTGAAATTGCTCATCGGTCGGGACTATTTTAGGAACGCCGCTGTGATTATCGACGTAGTTCAAATATTCCACAAAATACGGTGCAAAAATGATGGTTTCTTCGCCTGCATTGAGAATGGTTTTCAAAATGACATTCATTGCCCCGGCAGCACCGCAGGTCATTACAATGTCTCCGGCGGTCAATTTCAAGCCTGTTTCTTTGGATAGCTGAGTGGCAACTGCTGCTCTGGTATCCAAGTAACCGGCATTCTCCATATAACGGTGCATGCCCAGTGCAGGATATTCTGCCAGTTTCTTTAACTCACGAACAAATTCCGCCGGCGGTTCGATAATCGGATTACCCAACGTCAGGTCGAAGACTTTGTCCGCGCCGTATTTCTTTTTCAGGATGTTGCCTTCGTCGAACATCCGTCTTATCCATGAACCCTCTGCCATACCCTTGCGGATTTTATCCGACATGAACATTTTTGATTTCCTTTGCACCCAAATCAAATGCGGTATTATTGAGCTTCAAAAACTTCGACGGCAGATGCTGGGCAATGACTTCTTGCCATGTCTCCAATTTAAACGACAGGAAAGCAGCGAGGCACCCCAGCATAAAGATATTCAACGTTTTGACATTTCCTAGTTCTATCACCCGTTTGGTGCCTTCGACAAAATAAATATGTTCAGTGCGTTGTTTTAAGATTTGATTCACTTCTTCATTGCTGGGGTACTTATCTATACCTAGATTGACAGAGAGCGGCGGTAGAGCGTGATTATTAATGATAACAATAGCACCGGGCTTTAAGTACCTTGCCCAGCGAACTCCCTCCAATTTTTCGAAGGCAAGGAGAATATCGACCTCACCCTCTTTAATTAGCGGTGAAAAGACTTTTTCAGAAATACGGACATGGCTGATGACACTACCGCCTCTCTGTGCCATCCCTAGGGTATCGGTCTTTTTAACATCGAAACCGGCGGCAAGTGCGACCTCACTGACGATGTCGCTTGCCAGAATATTCCCCTGACCGCCGACTCCGGTAATAAGCAGATCTATTTTAGGTGTATTCATTTCTTTGCCTCTGCTTTTGCTTGAGACATTGGCCCGATTGCCTGTTTGGGACAAACCTGTTGGCAGATGGTGCAGCCGGTACACATTGTCACGTCGATAATGGGCTGTTTACCTTCGGTTTGAATTGCCGGACAACCGATGAGCAAGCAGATACCGCACTGATTGCACTTTCCGGTATCGATTTTACGCGGTACATCATGTTTCGGAACGCGCACGGCACAAACGCCGCGTACGATAATTACGGAAAGTTCCTGCCTTTCCAGCGAGTCTTTAACTGCGGTTCTAATCTCTTTAATATTGAAAGAGTCGACTATTTTCAGGTATTTAACGCCGATTCCTTTAATCAGATCTTCCAGCACCACTTTTCCGACTCCCTGTCCCTGTACTGAAATACCTGTACCGGGATGTTCCTGATGTCCGGTCATTGCCGTGGTGCCGTTATCGAGAATTACGATGGTAATTTTGCTTTGGTTATAAACGGCGTCCACCAGAGGTGTAATACCTGAATGCAGAAAAGTAGAGTCCCCGATGACCGCTACTATCTTGTTACGCGAGCCTGCTTTTTCCATACCGATGGCATGTCCGATACTGGCGCCCATACAGGCGGTAGTATCCATCGCATTCAATGGTGGATAAGCACCGAGTGTATAACAACCGATGTCGCCGGTAATGGTCAAGCCGGATTCTTTCGGTATCTTATCCTTAGCACCGGGTAATTTGAGGCGTTGCCCCATGCTGGCGAGGACATAAAATAAGCCGGAATGTGGACATCCGGAACACAGGAGAGGCGGGCGTTTGGCCAAATCGGTGCTTACGGTTATCTTTTCCCGCGGTGGTGTATTTATTAACTCCATTTTTCTGCCGACAGATTCGATAATGTCGGTATTTAATTCCCCGACACGCGGGATAAACTGCTTACCATCGACTTTAATACCCATTGCCTTGATATGCTCTTCTAGGAATGGGTCAAGTTCTTCTATTACCAGAATCCTATCGACCTGTGACGCAAACTCCCTGATGAGTTTTTCCGGCAGGGGATAGGTCATTCCTAATTTCAAAAATGAAGCTTTGGGGAAAACTTCGCGGGCATATTGGTATCCAATGCCGTTAGCAATGATACCTAGGCTCCGTTCCCCCGGTTCGATTTTATTAAAGGGGAAAGACTCAGCAAAAGCAGCGAGTTTCACCATCCGTTCTTCCATCAAGGGGTGTCGGGTACGGGCATTAACCGGCAACATTACGTATTTCTGAACATTGCGTGAGAAACCTGGTTTCCTTTTTTGCATAACATTAATTTCTTTGACATCTACTAATGATTTTGAGTGAGAGATGCGGGTAGTGGTGCGTACCATCACAGGGGTATCTAGTTGCTCACTGATTTCAAAGGCATAAGCCATCAGGTCATAAGCTGACTGGCTATCGGTTGGCTCCAGAATGGGAACTTTTGCCAGTTCGGCAAAATGCCGGTTATCTTGCTCACCCTGTGAACTATGAATACCGGGGTCATCTGCTGAAATCAACACCAAGCCTGCATTGACACCGGTGGTCGCCACTGCTAAAAACGGGTCGGCGGCGACATTTAACCCCACCTGTTTCATCGAGACCAGTGCCCGTGCACCCTCATAACAGGATCCCATTGCCACTTCCATCGCCACTTTTTCATTGACGGACCATTCGGCGTAAATATCCTTGAAGTGAGCGAGAGCTTCCATAATTTCCGTGCTGGGAGTTCCAGGGTAAGCGGTCGCAACCGCGATGCCGGCATGATAAGCACCTAGTGCCAGAGCCTCGTTTCCTGAGAGTAGTTTTTTCATTAGCCATCATTATACCATAGAGAATAATTTTCAAAGAACTTGATGATTCCGTTTGTCAGACCTGCTATAATAACCCCTACAAGCAGTTGAAGAGAGGAGGTGCTACGATGCCGATTTATGTGATGCTGACCACGTTAACCGATGCCGGACGCAAAGCTATTCAGGAAGAACCGGAGAAACTTAGGGAAATCAATAAAGAGACCGAATTTATGGGTGCCAAAATCATCGACCAATATGCCTTACTGGGGCAATACGACTTTGTCAATATTTTGGAAGCTGCAAGTAATGAGGAAATTGCCAAGCTGGCAATCCGTATGAGTGCCAGAGGCACCACCCAGACTCTAACGTTAGCTGCAATTAATATCGAAGACCTGATTCAGGCATTGAAGCACAGGGAATCTCCCTGGTAAAGTGAAATCTAATTGAGATATGAACTTTTTCTTCAAAGAAATTCCGTTACGTAAGCAACATATTCTGGAAAACACCCCAACTAGTAGTCAATTCGGGAGTAATAATTGATGAAAAAGAACCTTTTCTTCTGGTTTGCGATATTTGCTTCGGCATTGGTTTTCATATTTTTAGCCTGGGCTTTTAGTCTGCACGGAACAATCGGGCTCTTTCGTGTCAATGGAATATTACGTCTTGCATTTATCGCTTTAGCTCTGTTTGCTATTGTCTTGCTCATCCTTTGCATACTGGAAAGATGGTGGCTATCGAAGAAACAAACCGGTTGGGTTCGTGTCTTATCATGGCTGGTGCGTATTATGACAGTGTTGGGGATAATTATTCCCATCCTTGTCTTTGTTTACATTGGTATTCCCGGTTCATTCGCTGCAAGTGAATCGCCACAATTATTGATGATGGACGGGATAGGCTCAAATGATGTGCCGGATATGGCAGTCGTTTTCAATACTATTAATTCCACGACTAATTCGGTTAAATGGGGTTCGGGAGATACGAGCGCAACTTTCAGCGAAGAAAAGCCGTTGAAGCAGCATGTTTTTATGCTGAGGGATTTACAACCGGATACCGAATACTGGTATCAAGTCAATGACAGTCAAACCTATCGTTTCAAGACTCCGTCGGTTGACGGGCAATATCTCCATTTTGCTGTTTTCAGCGATGCACACTTCGGCGATGCTGCAAGCCGTAATGATCTTTCGAGTAAAATGTTTCAGTATATCGCAGACCCGGCAAATCGCTTTAATCTGCTTTTCTCACTGGGCGACCTCGTCGATTACGGATTCAAAGATAAACAGTGGCAGGAAGCATTTAAAGTATTGTCACCTATTACTTCGGTTATTCCGACGAAATATGCGGCGGGTAATCACGATACACTGTTAGGTGGGTTAAAACGCTACGAAACTTATTGTTATCCCGTTGGTATGGAACTTCGGACGGGTACACGCCTCTGGCAGAGAATCGATGTTGGTAAAGTCCATTTCCTGGTGATTGACCTTGAATGGAGTGCGGAAAGTTATACCCATGAGCAAAATATTTGGCTGGAGACACAATTAGCAAGTATCCCGAAAGATGACTGGACAATTGTGATGGGCCACGGATTCTATTATGCCTCCGGCTCTGTTATCGAAGGCTGGCAATGGTATGATAACCCCGAGACAATTCAGAAATTAACTCCTCTATTTGAAAAATATGGGGTGGACATGGTGTTCTCCGGGCACGCTCACCAGCTGGAACTACTTCAGAAATCTGGGGTGACATATGTTATCTGTGGTGCTTTTGGGAGCGGCAGTGAGCCCGAACGTCAATACATATCACCGGAAAGTGTCTGGTATTCGATTAACCATTTTGCATTTGTCGATGTTACGGTTAATGGTTCGGAAGCCAGACTGGTTTTCCGTGACTCCGATTACAATGAATTGAACAGTTTCATCATACCCAACAACTAGGAAATTATCATTCTATTCTCATCAATGGCGAGTAAAAAATATTATCCCGATGTCGGTAATGACAGTGTAGTTGATACTTGCCAAAATAACTGTTAAAGTATAGCTACAGCATCAGTAGCACGCTCGACCTCTGAATATAATGGAGGTGTAGTATGCAACATACGGAAGGTAAGTTCTCCGGACGTAAAAATTTCAATCTCTATTATCAGTATTGGTTGCCTGATGGAATTCCTTACGCTGTGTTGTTAGTCGTGCATGGTCTGGCAGAACACAGCGGGCGCTATTCGAATCTGGTGAACTACTTTGTCCCCAAAGGATACGCTGTCTGTTCATTCGACCTACGGGGTCATGGGAAGTCCGAAGGTTTGCGGGGTTATGTCGAGCGCTTCTCTTATTATCTCGATGACTTAAAAACATTTTGCGATATGGTCCGTCATGACCACAAAAATACCAAGATTTTCATGGTTGGGCATAGTATGGGGGGCACTATCACTACTGCTTATACACTTAAACATCAGCAAGAACTGGATGGGCTGATATTGTCTGCGGCAAGCTTGAAGGCAGGTGCCAGTATTACCAGTCGGATTATATTGGCAGCTAGAATATTATCACTAATTCTACCTAAGATGGGTGTCCAGGTACTCGATGCCTCAACTATTAGTCGTGATAAGGCGGTAGTTGATGCCTATGTCAACGACCCGCTGGTGTATCGTGGAAAGATTGGAGCTCGTATGGGGGCTGAACTTATTAATACAATGGAGAAATTACCATCTGAAATGTCTAAGATGTCTCTGCCGATTCTAATTCTATATGGCTCCGATGACCGACTGTCTAACCCTGACGGCAGTAAGATGTTGTTCGAGCGAGCCAGCTCTAATGATAAGACTCTGAAATCTTACGAAGGTTTTTACCACGAAATATTTAACGAACCGGATCGCCAAAAAGTCTTTGCTGATATGGAAATCTGGCTCAAACGGCATATATAAGGCTTGAGTTATCCAGCCTGACGAAAACACAGCGAAGAACATCCTGATAGTGCTATGATATTTCTATGGAACTGAATGTGAATTGTACCTGTCCCAAGATAAAATACGAGGAATGCAGGGAGCACCACGGTTCAAAACCACCTCGCTGCGAGCGTACAAAAGAAAAGAAGTAGTGATGCAGCAATTAATCTACGACTCGGTCAAATCCGGGCAAAGAATGACTATCGTCTGTTTCGTTTCGGGTTCGGGCACCAACTATCGTAAAATAGTCGAAAGAAACCCTGAACACGATTATCTGGTATTTACCAATCGACCGGATTGTGGTGGAGTAGCCATTGCCCGGGAAAATAAGCACGAAGTAATTGCACTCAGTCATGTCCCTTATCTCGAAGAAGCCAGGAAAAAATACGGCTCAGGCAAAATCCCCAGAAACTGCCCCGAAAGAGTGCAGTACGAACAGCAAATTTCCCGTTTAATAGAAAATAAGTATGGCAGACAGACTGATTTAATTTGTCTGGCGGGTTATGACCAGTGGAATTCCGATTGGCTGGTGGATAAATACTTCCCCAGATTATTGAATGTTCATCCCGGGGATACGACCAAAGGTTACGACGGATTGCACGGGGTACCCTCGGCTAAGGCAATACTGGCAGGGGATACGACAGTCAGGTCGACCCTTTTTATCGTTGATAAAGGGGAAGATACGGGACCTGTATTGGTACAATCGAAGCCACTTGACATAAAACAAACATTAGAAAAATTGGAGTCAAGGGGCACTACGGGATTATTAGAAGGGCTAAAACGGGTAACTGATTTTGCTACAGAGTGTAATATAACAACTTATAAAGGCTTTACGGAAAAAGCCAGTAATGAACTGATGGTAATGATGGCACGTGTCTGTAGTAGTTTGCAGGATACCCTGAAAGTGAAAGGCGATTGGGCGATTTACCCGTTTGCGGTGCATGGCTTGATTGGGCAGGGACGTGTCGCTGTATCCGGTAGGTCAGTGTATATCGATGGGAAGAAAATGCCGGAGCACGGGTACAGACTCGATGAACACAGATAGATGGATGGCATGAAAAAAATCATATTGGCTTCAGCATCACCACGGCGAAAGGAATTACTCGAAAAAATCGGTCTTAAATTTGAAGTCGAACCGGGTGATGGTGAAGAAATGCCGGACTCAAGTATCGATCCTCACAAACTTGCCCTGAAAATATCTCTTAAAAAAGCCGAATCGGTAGCTGCAAAACACAAAAATGCCATCATTATTGCCGCCGATACATTTGGAGTGTTTAACGGTAAGATACTTGGTAAGCCGCACACCGAAAACGAAGCGCGAAAAATGCTGGCGATAATCAGCGGCAGGTCACATCTTGTCATTACAGGTTTTAGCATCATAGACACTGGTACAAATAAAGTGTACTCCGAAACAGTAGAAACGAAGGTTTATATTAGAAAATTGAGCTCGACGGAAATAGATGCCTATGTGAAGTCGAAAGAACCTCTGGACAAGGCGGGAGCCTATGCCATACAGGGGTTGGGTTCTATGATTGTGGAAAAGATTGAGGGCGACTATTTCACTGTGATGGGTCTGCCTTTATGTGCTCTGACGGAAGCCTTGAAAGATTTTGGTATCAATGCCCTGTAAGAACATAAGCGGCGGCATGTTCACCGGCGACATATCCGGTTGAGAAAGCCGCTTGCAAGTTGTAGCCTCCTGTCGAGGCATCGATGTCCATTACCTCGCCGCAAAAATAAAGCCCTTCAGCCAGACGTGAACCCATTGTGTGCGGGTCGATTTCTTTTAAAGAAATGCCTCCGGCAGTCACCATTGCTGTGGACAGCGAATATGGCCCTTTGATATTGAAACGGAGCGATTTTATCAGGGATGACAGTCGTTCTCGCTCCTCTGTTGTTATCTGGTTGCCCAATTTTTCCGGCGGTACCCGGGTCATCTCCAAAAACGGCCCGACCAGCTTAGATTGCAGGATTTCAGAGAGAATGTTTCGGTAGCTCCGCTTGGTATAACGGTCGAAATCACGTTGCAGTTGTTCCCGAAGGTCATCAGCACTAACCTCCGGTTTGAGGTCGATAGAGACGCTGACAGGTCCGTTTTTCAGACCATCCACGATTGCTAGGCTCATTTCCAACGCAATCGGGCCGCTGAGTCCGAAGTGGGTGATAATAGCGTTGCCGGTGCGGTTCTCGATTACAGGCGGTTTTGGACGCTTGCCGGGAATACCACGCCCTACGTCTACTATTGGAATCAGGGATGTGTCGATTTTATCAGCCGTGCAGCCGAATGCGGTCAGCCGGATATTACTCAGGCTGACACCTTGCATGCTTTTAGCTCGCTTGGTTTCCGTGACTAGCAGCGGCACCAGTCCGGGACGGATTTTGATAATCGTGTGACCTATTTCAGCCGCTATGCAATAACCGTCACCAGTGGAGCCGGTCTGGGGATGTGAAGCACCGCCGGTTGCTAGGATTACCGCTGAGGCAGGATATATATTTGTGAGGGTTTGTACACCAACAACCCGCTTGTCTTCCACCAGCAGATGGCTGATACTAACACCGGTCTGTATCTGGACTTTATTGTCAGTCAGGTAGTGTTGAAAAGCTCTGACGATTTCCCGTGCGTTTTGAGAAACAGGGTAGATTTTACCATCGGGCTCGGTCGTAGTCTCCACATCATAACGTTTTAAAAATGCCAACAGGTCATCTCGAAAAAACTGATTGAAAGCGCTATAGAGAAAATGGCCGTTTTCACCGTACATCTCGATGAAACTGTCCAATTCCCGGTTGTTGGTCAGGTTACAGCGTCCATTGCCGCTGATGAGGATTTTCTTACCGGGGTGGTCTGTTTTTTCCAGAAGTAGTACGTCAGCACCTAGTTCAGCAGCACATCCTGCCGCCATCATACCGCCGGCTCCCCCTCCGATAACGATAACCTGTTTCTTCATTGCCCTAATGGTCAGTGTGCAGGAGAAAGACAGCGATTGTCAAGGGTATAACGTTTTTCTTGTCTCTTTTGCCTCCATCGTGATACTATCAAAGTAGTTATGGAAAACATCAGAAACTTTTGTATCATCGCACATATCGACCATGGCAAATCTACCCTCGCCGACCGCATTCTGGAACTTACCGGTGTGATTCACACTACGGAAAATGCACAGGTGCTGGATAGTATGGATTTAGAGCGTGAGCGTGGCATCACTATCAAGGCTAAGTCGGTGAGGATGCCTTATAAATCGCAGGACGGTAAAGAGTATATCCTGAATCTCATCGATACGCCGGGGCATGTAGACTTCAACTACGAAGTCTCGCGCAGTCTGAAAGCCTGTGAAGGCGCTGTTTTGCTGGTGGATGCCTCTCAGGGTGTCGAAGCCCAGACGATTGCCAACGCTTATCTTGCCATCGATGCCGGACTGGAAATTATTCCGGTCATAAATAAGATTGACTTGCCGAATGCGATGATTGACGAGTGTCGTCAACAACTGGAAGATTCATTGGGTTTGCCGGGTAAGACTGCCTTACTGGTTTCTGCCAAAGACGGTACCGGCGTCCCTGATTTATTGGAAGCGATTGTTACCCTCGTACCACCGCCGAAAGGCAGTATCGAAGAACCATTGAAATGTCTTATTTTCGACTCATTTTATGATACTTACCGTGGTGTTATTCCGCATATCCGTGTCTTTTCCGGTAGCCTGAAACACGGCGATAAAATTATGATTAAGTCCACCGGTCAAATCCATGAGGTCGATGAAGTCGGCTATTTTACGCCGCAACTGACTCCCAGCGAAATTCTATCGGCGGGAGAAGTCGGTTATGCGGGCGCTATCATCAAAAAGGTGGGCAGTATCCATGTCGGTGATACCATTATTTCACCCGACCATCCTGAAACCGAAGGTATACACGGCTTCAGACACACGCAACCGATGGTTTTCTGCGGTATCTATCCTATCAACACCAACGACTATGTCAAACTGACGGCTGCATTGGAGAAATTCCAGCTTAATGACTCCTCGATTGTCTATGAGAAAGAAAGTTCTGCGGCTTTGGGCTGGGGCTACCGTCTAGGATTTATGGGTATGTTGCATATGGAAATCACGCTCGAAAGATTGAAGCGGGAATACGGGCAGGAACTGATTGCCACGATGCCCTCGGTCATTTACAAAGTCTATACTACCGATGGGGAGTTCCAGTTAATCGATAACCCGTCGAAGTTTCCCGACCCTGGCCGTATCGACCACATCGAAGAGCCGATTGTCACCTTGCGTGTGATTGTGCCTAATGAATTTGTAGGGCCCATTATGGAATTATCCGATGCCAAGCGTGCCAAGCTGGAGGGGATGGAACATTCGGATAAAAGGCGTGCCCTGTTGACTTATGAATTCCCGCTGGCGGAAATGATTACCGGCTACTACGATAAGCTCAAGAGTGTCAGCCGGGGATATGCCAGCATGGATTATGATTTCCTCGGTTATCGCAGCGGGGATTTCGTTAAAGTGGATATACTGGTAAAAGAGAATCAAGTTGATGCTTTATCCTTTATTTCCGTACGTGAAACTGCCCAATCCAGGTCCAGGGTACTGATTCATAAACTGAGGAAACTTATTCCCAGACAGATGTTTGAAATACCTCTGCAGGCGGCAATCGGGAGCAAAGTGATTGCCCGTGAAGATATTGTTGCGCTTAGAAAAGACGTTCTGGCAAAATGCTACGGCGGCGACATCACGCGTAAGCGTAAGCTTCTGGAAAAGCAGGCTGAGGGCAAGAAGAAAATGAAGATGGTAGGGGCAGTGGAAGTGCCGCAGGAGGCATTCCTCTTATTGTTGAAGATGGAGGAGTGAGGTGAGAGGGCTTTACGTCCATATCCCTTTCTGTGTCAAAAAGTGCAGTTACTGCGATTTTTATTCCTTGCCAGGACGTTTGGATTCGCTAGGGCCATATGTTCAGGCAGTGATGAAAGAATCGCATAAATATGCGAAAATGTCTTTCGACACCCTCTATCTCGGTGGTGGCACCCCAAGCCTGCTCGGGGCTAAAAATCTTAAATTACTTATCGATGGACTTGGTGTAGAAAGTTCCTCTCCCCTTGCGGGAGGGGATTCATGTGAGGGGGTAAGGATGAATAAGTTTCACTCTCACCCCGACCTCTCTCATCAAGGGAGAGGAAAGTTACAAAATAATTTTACTGAAGCCACGATTGAAATGAATCCGGAATCTACTACTCCCGAGTTTCTGGAGACAGTCAAAGAGACTGGTTTTAATCGGGTATCGATTGGTGTGCAGTCCTTGTCCGATGACGAACTCAGAAGCGTCGGCAGAATTCACACAGCGGCTCAAGCAATTTCTGCTGTGAAACGGGCGCAAAAAGCTGGTTTCCATGCTGTTTCCACCGACTTAATTATCGGACTTCCCGGACAAACATGGAAGATCCTGAATAAAACACTGGAGACACTGGTCGGACTGGGTATCCATCATCTTTCCGTGTATTGTTTATCACTTGAAGACGGAACGCCTTTAGCTAAGAATCCACCGGATAATTTACCCTCCGATGACACTCAAGTTGAACTTTATGATAAGACCAGGACGTTCTTAATCGGACGAGGCTTTATTCATTATGAAATTTCCAATTTTGCTCTCAAAGGATACGAGTGTAAACACAACCTCAATTATTGGCACGGCGGTGAATACCTCGGGCTTGGTCCATCAGCTGCCTCTCATCTCGATGGGAAAAGATTCAGAAATAATGCTGACCTGAATACTTACCTCCAAAATCCCATCGGTCAAATCGAGTATATCGAAGAATTGAATGCTCAGAATAAAGCCGCCGAGGAAGCGATGTTACGTTTGCGTTTGTTGGAAGAAGGATTGGATACCCATGAATTGACAACAAAATACGGGGTTGAGAATGTTCAGGATGTCATTAGCCGACTCGATGGTATGGTTTGCGAAGGTTTACTCACTTGTGAAAACTCGAGGTATCGCCTGTCACCTTCCAGAATAATGACCTCGAACCCCATCTTTGCCAGAGTCCTTCTGAAATGATACTGATGGTATATAAAAGGAGCGAGTCCCGACTTTCATCGGGATGGCATTGCGATGTCAGAATTTAAAAGACCGGAAATTATACGTCCCCCGAGTGAATGGAGGAGCTATTATCTGCCTTTAACCGCCGGCTGTTCTAATAACACCTGTACATTCTGCAATAGTTACGGTTCCAAGTTGCAAATTAGAGACGTCGATGATATCAAAAAGGAAATCGATGCGCTTGCTCTCTATATGGAAAGTAACATTTCTTTACCAGAGATTCACTGGATTGTTTATGCCGTTGCTCGGGAGTGGGATGGGGAGAGGGTGTTTCTTCAGGACGGGGATGCTCTGGCATATCCCTTCCTGAAGTTAAAAGAGATATTGACTTATATTCACCTGAAGCTTCCACATGTACAAAGGATAGCCACTTATGCCACGACTCAGGATATTTTGCGTCGTAGTATCGATGAACTGAAAGAGCTAAGAAAGCTCAATCTGGAGATTCTCTATATCGGGCTCGAAACCGGTAGCGATGAATTGTTAAAGAAGATAGGTAAAGGCGTTGATTCCCGACAGGAAATCGAAGCAGTTCACAGAGTTAAAGAGGCTGGTATCCTGACTTCGGTGACGGTCATCCTGGGCATCGGTGGTAAAGAAAATAGTAAAAAACATTCACTGGAAACGGCAATGGTTCTCAGTGAGATGGACCCCGACTATGTCGGTGCTCTGACATTAACGCTGGTACCGGGGACGCCGTTGTATCAAGACTGGAAAGCGGGCAAATTCTCTTTAATAACGCCGTTTGAATCGCTTGTGGAATTAGTGACCATCCTTAAGAATTCCAGCTTCACCCGTTGTTTCTTCAGTTCGATGCATGCGTCTAACTATTTCTCTATCAGAGGCACTCTGCCGCAGGATAAAGAAAAGATGATTGCGGAACTGGAGCGAATCATTCAGCGTGGAAACGAAGGTTTGCTCAGACCGGAATTTCTGAGGGGATTGTAATAGAGATGTCCCTGATTAATCGCTTATGTTATAATCCAGAGAATTGCACTAAATTAGTCGGAGATTAAAGTGATGAAGACGTGGAATATCGTTTTACTTGCGGGTTTGTTGCTGAGTACCATGTTGTTGACTGGTTGCGGGGCAAAAACTGCAAAAGAGGGAGACACTGTTAAAATAGAGTATACATTGAAGCTGGAAGACGGCTCTGTTTTCGATACTTCGGTAGGAAAAGATCCCTTCGAATTTACGATAGGTGAAGGACAGGTGATTACTGGCTTTGAAGATGCTGTCAAAGGGATGAAGGTTGGAGAATCGAAGGCCGTCACTTTATCTCCTGCTGAAGCTTACGGCGATTATGATGATAGCCTTTTAACTGTGGTGGATCGCACCCAATTGCCTGAAGATTTAGACCCGAAGGTTGGTGACCAATTACAGGCAACTCATGAAGACGGCACAACCGCTATGGTTACGGTAATTGAAGTTTCTGATACGACAATCACCGTCGATGCCAATTCTGCTCTGGCAGGAAAAACACTGACATTCGAGTTGAAACTCATGGAAATCGTGAAAAAATAGATTTTATCTATTGTTGGTAGAAGTGCAAGAAGAGGAGGGGCAAATGCCCTTCCTCTTCTTTTTATTATTCCCATACCTATCGTAGAAAGTAATGGGGGTAAAATTGCCGTACAAATAGGGTTGAATTTATCCCCAGTTTATTTTGCTGCCAGTTGACTGATTAACCGTTTGATTTCCTCCCGGAAGCTGTCGGTGGTTGCTGTAGATGTGTCGATTGTTATGTTTCCGTGGCTATCGATTGTGTATCCGAACTGGCTTTATTGCTTATCGAGATATGCGGGGGAAAGGGGATGTTCTGCTGAAGGGAAGATTGCCCTATCATTAGTCGATGTCGTAATTGCTGAAACCTCCGTGACGCCTTCTACGATTCTCATCGATTGTGCGGCCGTTTGTACAATACTGCGTTCGTATCCTGAGGCTGTTCTACAGGCTTCATCAATTAGTGATATTGCTCCCGAAGATACTTCCAGAGGAGCGATTGCTGTACCTTTGAACGGTTGTGCCATTACATGCGAAGGCTCAGCCATGGCGAAGGAAGTGCCTGCCAGCAGTACCAGGAGGAATGAGGTCGCTCCAACCAGTATCGCTTGTCGAATGCCTGCCGGTAGCCGTGGTATTCTAAAAGGTTTAGGTTTGCTTCTCTCCGACATGTACTTATCGGCCAGGCTGGATAATTGGATTACCTCTTCGGCGAATGGGTTGTTGGACCTTACGGCATATTGTTTTGCCGTGAGGAACTGGTTATAGGTATGTCGTCTATTAGGGTTGGACAAAACCTGATAAGCCTCATCGATATCGTCGATTAACAAGTAATTTTGGCATGAATGGTTTAGCCGTCTGTAAGCCGTGGCAATGTCTTGTGTTGTGTCTTATTGTTTGTGATTACCAAGCAGGATTCAGTTAGCTATGAAGGAATAGCATGGACTTATTTACATACTTGACAGGGGGAATAGTTAAGTGATAACTTGGAATTAGTTAGGTATGACCTAATTATTAGGAGGTAACTAACATTAATATAAAACAGAATAATTCGGTAGAACAAGAGAGTAAATCCATAGTTCGCCACATTTTGAAATTATCCAGCGATATTTTTCAGTCGATCAAGCTTGCTATTCCATCCGAGTGGCTGGCGTCTGATATGACGGTAGCCCAACTACGGGTTTTATTGCTATTACATTCTGAAGGCTCAAGCCGGATGAGTTTCATAGCTTCTTCTCTTGGTATTACTTTATCGACTGCTACCGGTATTGTGGATAACCTGGTTAAAAAAGAACTGGTCGTGCGGGGAGCTGACTCTGAGGACCGTCGACTGGTTATTTGTGCATTATCTTCCCAGGGTCAGGAGATAATCAATCGGATGTGGGAACTCGGGCAACTCCAGATGGAGAAACTACTGGATGGTTTGTCATTAGAAGAACTCGGAAAGTCGCATGAGATCGCTGAGATTTTACTTCATAACGTAAGATCGAAAGTTAACCCTGTCTAAGGGTATTGAAAGGAAGGGGGAAAGGAGGCAAAACTATGTTTTCCTGATGTTGATGTTGATTTTTCTGACTGTCTACCTGTCATTAACAAAAGTTTAATAGGATCATCATTAATGATAGGAAGAATATAGGGTC
>CAIWXV010000126.1 GCA_903916765.1 uncultured Dehalococcoidia bacterium
AAAGGCTGGAAAGAGCAGAGATTCGGCGGTTTGAGATATCTGTCGATGGCGCTGGTTACTCTGCTTTTCGATATGGTGATGCTGTATACCTTGGTGGAATTTTTAGATCTGTCACCTGTACCGGCGGCGGCCATTGCCATTCTCATCGTTTTCATCGTCAGATTTGTAATCGCAAAAAGGTGGGTGTGGAAAGAAATCTCACTCGGGAAGAAATAAGATTTTTTGTTTACTATGCATATAATATGGGGATGCTCATAGGAAAGAGTAAGTGAAAAAATTAAAAAACCTACTCAAGCGCTTGAGTAGGTGGGAATATAGCTGGCTTTGCCTTCTGGTAGTGATTGTGACGGCGATGCACTTCAGCATCATTATGCTACCTGACAAACCTGTGTTTGACGAAGCCCATTACATAAACGATGCCAGGGCTATTCTGGAAGGGAAAGAGGATATCCGTCCCGAGCATCCTACACTGTCTAAAGATTTCATAGTGGCTGGAATGCGTCTCTTCGGGGATAATCCTCTCGGTTGGCGGTTTTTTCCAGTCATATTAGGAATTATCAGTATCATTCTGATGTATCTTATCTGTCGCCAACTATCGATGTCTCGGAGGACATCATTCCTGGCGACTTTTCTGTTAGCTTTTGAGAACCTGACCTTTACTTTTTCCGGTATGGCAATGTTGGATGTACCCTGTATGACATTTACGTTATTAGCCTTCTGGCTATATCTCAGAGGTAATTATCCCTTGTCCGGCGTGGCAGTGGGTCTCAGCGCTTTAGCCAAGCTCAATGGTGCTTTGGCAATCGTTGCCATATTATTGCACTGGTTGATAGTCAGGCGGGACCGTGTTTGGGAATTCGTCGGGTTAGTCATCTTCGCTCCGATATCCTTTGTTTTCTTAATGCCTTTGTCTGACTTTTTCACCTTTGGCAGGTTTACCAATCCTCTCGAACGGATATTTTATATGCTGAAACAGAGCAGTATTTTGACTTTTACCAGTATTACTAATGCTCCGTATGCTCAAAAACCGATTGAGTGGATATTCAGATTCGATGCCACTCCTTATACTTTTAATCCTAATTACCTCGGCGTGATTAGTTATAGTGTGCTGGTGTTGATTGTTCCGAGTGTCGTATATATGCTCATAAGGGCGATAAAGCATAGTGATGCTGGGCTCTTCGGGATTTTGTGGTTTACAGCTACTTATCTGACGTGGATACCAGGCGTCCTGATTACCGATAGAATTACTTATCCGTATTATATCTATCCCACCATAGGCTCTATCTGTATCGGCTTAGCGATGGGACTTTCCCAACTTTGGCGTATCTGGGAGACAAGGAGAAGTGGTAAACGCAGGTGGGTTGCCATATCGGGAATTGGAATTTTCCTTCTACTTCATATAGCGGCATTCGTTATTCTGTCACCACTATCCTACTGGTTTAGAACATCGGTCTTTTAAATAAAATAGTGTAAGGAGGCAGATATGTCTAGCAATTCTGAACGACCCTTATACTTGATTGATGATTTCAGCAGTTATCGTGTCTCCAGTTGGGATAATACCCTCTAAACTATCTCGGAAAGAACCTGTATGAACAAGAAAACATTTCACATAGTTTCTCTTGGTTGTGCGAAGAATACTGTCGACTCGGATTCTATGGCGCAACTGCTGGTAAATTCTGGCTATGAGCGAGTCACTGACCCGTGTCGGGCGTTTGTACTCATCGTCAACACCTGCGGTTTCATCGATGCGGCGAAAAAGGAATCGTTTGATGTACTTGCCAAATTGGCTGGCAAAAAGAAAAGCGGACAGGTGCTAGTCGCTGCAGGATGTTTGACACAGCGTTACGGAGCTGAAGTTGCACAGAAAGTTCCCGGTATCGATGGCATAATCGGTACACGCCGCTGGATGGATATCGTAGAGGTGGTTGAAAACCTTCGCCGAACCGAACCCCACTATCACCTTCCCGAAGCATCAACTGTCGGTGTCGATGAACGTGGTGCTCTTCGTGTCTCGGTACAGGGTGCCAGTGCCTATTTAAAGATTGCCGATGGCTGTCGTCGTCCATGTGCTTTCTGCGCTATCCCTTTGATTAAGGGCACTACCGTTAGCCGCCCGATTGAATCGATATTGTCCGAAGCTCTCTTCTTACAAGAGAAGGGTGTGCGCGAAATTATCTTGATTGCCCAGGATACTACCGACTACGGCTATGACCTCGGTTTGAAAAACGGCTTGGCTCATTTACTCACAAAATTGACTGCTGCTGTGCCCCGCGTCAATTGGCTCCGTGTGATGTATGCCTATCCGGGCTATGTTACCGATGAATTGATTGAAGTCATGGCAAACCGCAAACAGGTGGTACATTATCTCGATATACCTTTACAGCATGCCCACCCGCGAGTTTTACGACGAATGCGCCGTCCGACGAATATCGACTGGGTTCGTAAGACTGTCGAGAAAATGCGTCATGCCATCCGCGACTTGGCATTGCGTACCACTTTCATCGTCGGCTATCCCGGTGAGACTGAAGAAGAATTCCAATCCCTGCTTGATTTCGTTGAAGAGATTCGCTTCGACAAAGTGGGGGTGTTCAAATTCTCGTTTGAAGCGGGTACTGCCGGCGAGTCGCTTGGTGACCCTGTTCCGTCAGAAGTAAAAGAAGAACGTTTGAAGTGTCTAATGGAGAAGCAACAGCAAATCTCACTGGAGCGTAATCGCACATTCCTTGGTCGTGAGTTGGATGTGTTAATTGAAGGCTTGGGAGAGGGCATCTCAGTGGGGCGCAGTTACCGTGATGCCCCTGAAATCGACGGATTAGTTCTGGTCAAAGGTGAACTCCCAGTGGGACAAATCATCCCTGTTCGTATCGATGAAGCTATGGTCTACGACCTGAAAGGAATGCCTGCTCATACAAGTAATAAGTCGAAGCACTTGGCAGGAGGAAGATAAATGGGTGAATTTCAATTTGGAATCCGTTCGTAAGGACCTATTATCTTTGCGTTCGCAAAACCTGGAGGAAGCCAGCTTTGAAGACAAAGCAGAGCTTATTGCTCGTCTGGGTGTGAAGGTAATTCCCAGTGAAGACCTTAAGACGCGCTGAATATCCTGCCGATTAAACCTAGATGATGACTTAAAAAGGGGGCTGAAAATAGTTTAGCAAAAATAACCTTTGGTGGGCCTAAGGGCACTTTCGCCACACCAAAGGTTGAAACCTTTTTCGACCTGACTATTGGCACCCACATGGATTGACGCTCCAAATCGTCAACCATTTCTATTAAGTTGCTTACCCGCGTGGGCTTCCTACACTATCTACTCAGCCAAGAGCGTTCAATTGAACGGAATTGAACATCTAATTGTTCAATTATGAAGCTAGTTAATCCAATAATTTAAAGAGGTGAAATATTAA
>CAIWXV010000127.1 GCA_903916765.1 uncultured Dehalococcoidia bacterium
CTGTAAATCGACATTGGATCTAAAAGCCTAACAGGCCGCCGTTTCCTTAACTGGTAAGCGGCGGCCTTTTCTACGAGAGGATGTCATGGGCGATACCACACCACTGCCTCAACACCAAATAGATCAGATCGTATTCTCTATCCGTACTACAATGTCAGATATGACTCCAAGGCAGGTTGATAGTGTATGTAGCGCTATTCGTCAGGAATTAAGCTCTCCAACAGCCATGAACCGATTCGAGCTTCTACTCGACCGCTATTATAAATCAAACAACGATCTCACGAATAAGTTAGAGCTCTTCCATCAGAACATCCTCAAGAACCAAGATCAGATCGCGACGTTGCTGCGGCAGATTCTCGACAGCAGTGCCAGTGGCTGCCCCAACAACCCCGACCTCGAGTTGGTACGGCAATGGCTGGAGGAGATCCTTATTGGGGACGAGTACAAGCTTAAACAACAGGTCCGGGACTTACTTGAGTCTGGAGTGGCAAGGGGCTTGCGCAACCTCGTTATTACCTACATTACCATCACCGCCCTTGTTGCCGGTGCCACCGGAGTTATAGGGTACTTCGCATTATCGTCTTCTATCAATTCCCAGATCCAAAAACTAAAGGGGGTAGCTAATGTTGTTAGCCCTTAGTCCGATTGATTCATTGATAGATCGGTCGCACTCCTTGGTAAAAGATCTCGAGGACATGCAGTTGCGGTTTCATATAAAAGCCACAAGGACGTCAGTGAAACGAAATGAAAATATATGGGAGAAAATCAATGCACGTAAAGATTCGAAACAAGACCGCAGTAATAGAATTTGAAAACAACGCCGACACCGCCGGTCATGATGAAGTCATGAAGGAAATGATTGAACTCATAGGCAATGGGTTTAAAAAGTTTGTATTCGATTTTAAATGGGTTGACATCTCTTTTAATTCAGCGGTATCTGGGTTCCTGGTTGTGGTGACTAAGAAGATTGTTGAGTCCGGGGCCGTAGTGATTATGAGCAATATCAGAGACATCGATAAGGATTTGCTGAAGGTGGTTGGTATTGATGGTGATAAGATTATTTACGAATAGGAGGGGTGATGTCATTTATACCAGAAAAGAAAATTCATCAGCTTGCAGCACTTATCGGCTCCCTATCTACAATAGTCATTGCAATCGTAGTGCTTGGAAACATGCAGTGGCAGACATGTAAAGAAGCTGAATCCAATATGAAGATTATGGAAGCCAAATATCAAATCGTGAAGGACAGCTTATTGGTTCTTCGCAATGAAATTACGACGATGAAAACTGTGGCTAAGGCTAAGGCTACGTCTAAAAACAAAGGCAGGGATAGATGAAAGCAGTTATAAGTCGCCTTCTTATTTTTATCTGGTTGGTACAGATCGCTATTCCATTAAGTATTGTGCCTACACAGTCTGAGACAGAAAACCATATCATCTGTCAAGGCGCAGGCGTGGGCTTGCCCATGTTACTGATTGCCTCTCTTTGTGCTGAAGTATTTTCCGCCAATAAGTTCTGGATAGGCGGTACCGATACGACATGGAACACCGCTGGCAACTGGAGCGCTTCTGGAGTACCTGGAACTACTGATTCCGTCGTGCTGGATAGTCAGGCGACTAAGAACTGCGGACTCAATGCC